>NZ_CP035002.1:600000-845857 GCF_002531755.2 Rhizobium acidisoli
AGGCAAGCGGTTTTTCACCCGTTTTGGAAAAGTGCTCGAAGACGTGGATAGCCGTTATGATGTCGTCGTGGTGGATTGCCCGCCGCAACTGGGGTATCTCACCTTAACCGCACTCACTGCTGCCACATCTGTTTTAATTACCGTCCATCCACAGATGCTGGATTTGATGTCGATGTCGCAGTTCCTCCTCATGCTCGGCAACATTACGAAAACAATCAAGAAGGCGGGCGCCAATGTGCGAATGGATTGGCTGCGCTACCTGATCACTCGCTTTGAGCCTACCGACATTCCTCAGGTCCAGATGCTTGGTTTCATGCAATCAATGCTGGCTCAGGAGATCCTAAGGAGCCCGATGGTGAAAACGACGGCGATTTCGGATGCCGGCCTGACCAAGAGAACCCTTTATGAGTTAGATCGCTCAAATTTCACCCGCGAGACCTACGATCGCGCGATGGAATGTATGGATGCAGTTAATTTCGAAATCCAAGGCCTAATTCATAAGGCATGGGGGAGACTTTGATGATGTTGACTGCCGTCAAAACGTTAATTTCTCCAATTGAAATCAAGCGGATAGTGCGGACGTGAGGATAGCGAGATGGCTCGAAAGAACCCATTTTTGAACGTCATGAATGAAACGCCGGCAGACGAGAACCGCGATGTTCTGAACTACGCGATCAAAGGTGCGTCCAAATCGATCCTGAGTTCGATCGACGAGCTTGCGGCACGTGCAGACCGATTGCTTGAGGGTGAGACAGTCGTTGAACTTGATCCTGACCTGATCGACGCGTCGTTCGTGCGCGATCGCATCGAGGATGACGAGCAAGAATTCGGGCAGCTGCTTCTGGCCATTCGCGAGCGGGGCCAGGATAGCCCCATTTTAGTCCGGCCACACCCGATGCTGACGGGGCGCTATATGGTCGTGTTTGGCCATCGGCGTCTACGCGCGGCGAGGGTATTGGGACGAAGAGTTCGTGCCGTTGTCAAAGAATTGAAGGATAGCGACCATCTCGTTGCGCAGGGGCAGGAGAATTCGGCCCGCGCCAACCTGTCGTTTTTCGAGAAGGCGATGTTTGCAAGTGAGATTGCGCGGCTCCAATTGGATGGGGACAACGCGATCATTCTCTCGGCGCTCTCCGTGGACCGGGCCACTCTGTCGAAGATGTTGGCAGTGGCGAGCATGCCCGGCGAGGTGCTTGATTCCCTTGGCGCGGCGAAGGGCATCGGCCGGGATCGCTGGTACGAGCTGAAGACACTATTGGAGCGGCCCTCAAATTTGGAGAAGGCGCTTGCCTTCGTCAAGTCCGATGAGTTTGGCGCGAAAAGTGGCGATGATCGCTTCAATGCCTTGCTCATCCACATCAAAGCCGCGGGTCGGCCGGTTCCATCAAAATCGGTGAGTACGTCCAAATGGGTTTCCGAGGACAAGTCTGTTACTGCCGATGTGAAGAGCGACGGGCGGAATTACACGCTTGCCCTGAAGGCCAAGGATGCTATCGCGTTTGGAGACTTCCTGTCCGAAAGCCTGACCGATTTGTATAAGGCCTATCGACGCCGTAACGGTAATTAGGTGTCAAAGCGAGAAATAATTGCTCGAAATGCCCATCTGGCCGCAGCTCAAACAAAGCGACCGCGTGAAGTCGAGAGCCAAAAAGCAAGTTTCGGGAAAGCAGCGGGTTGATGGTTAGCCAAGTGCAGGTCCTGAATTCCATATAAGATCGTCGCCAACGCCCGCCCGTCGCGCCATCGTCGGTAGCGGAAGCGAAACTGGCTTTTGCTTCTGATTAGGGCTCTGCTTTGCATGTCTTCAACGAGTTATGGTTGTCGAGCCCGTATCTTTGAGGCCGTGCTACCGGTAAGCGGGGCAAATCCGGTGGCAATGCCAGCACAATGAGCAGGGACAAGCCTTCAGGCGCGTGCCGCAACCATGGAAGGGAGTGGCGGAACACGATGATCGTCGTCGCCGATGCCCAACCGGTCGCCAAGGTAGTGCCAGAACGACAGGCCAAGCTTCTGGCAGGTCTTCATCAGACCGAGCATGCTGTCACGCGCCTGCCGGCCGTTGCGACTGACCGTGCCGCCGGAAATCTTTCGCTTGATGACAAAGCCGCGCAGATCTCTTTCCGAGGCGTTCGTATGCAGCGGCGTCTCAGGCCGCTCCAGAACCCGCAGCAGCTCGGCCTTGCGGCGCTTCAACCGAGACAAGAGTTTGTCGAGGTCGCCATAGCCGGTGCGGATGGAGAATATCCGATCGAACCGGACCTGAAGGCCTTGGGCCGCTCGCCTACTAGGTCTTCGCTGGTAGTCTTTCAGAAGTTTGTAAAAAAGCCAGATCAGCTCGCGCAGCGTCTCGACATGCTTCACTTGGCCGGGTGTTGCCGGCATCAGCTTGTGCAGCAAACGTTCGGCGTGAACCCAACACAGCGCATGGGTGCCGACACGGAATTGTCCGGCATCGTCGGAGACAATCACCGCATTGCCGACCAGGCCATGATGGCGGATGGAGCCCCAGATGCCGGCCTCGGCAAACGGGCGAAGAGCGTCACTGTCAAAGATATCGACGCCATGTTCGGCCAGGTACGCGAGAAACGGAACCTGATTGGCAAACCGCCGCGGTTCACATGTATTCAAATGCGCCAGAAGGGCGGGGTCGACCTGACGATCTTCCAGAAAGGTGAAGGCGGCATCGTTGAGAACATAGTCCTGATAGTTGCCGCGCAGCAGGGCCAGAAAGTTCAGCCGCGACTTCGACGGCGCCGTGCGGAAGGCGGTGAAATACTCGCCTCCGATCTGTGTCGTATGGAAATTGCGGTTGGCATGACGGGCGCCAGTGTCGTCAACTGTGACAAAGGGAGCCGAGACCAGGCCCGCATGCAGCACGGCAGCATCCTCGGCATGAAAGCCATCCAGCCGCTCTGTCAAAAACCGGATGACCTGGCGTTTGGAAATCTCGACGCCGACATCGTTCAGCAAGGTCGTCAATCGCTGCGTCGTCACCTGCCCATGGCTATGAAGCATCAGGCAGAAGCGACGCAGCCTGGCGCCGTAGCCGCCCTTTATCCCCGCAGGCAGCGGCGCGACGATCGTGCGTCCATCCGGAGTCACCCAGCATTCGCGGCGATAGCGCACCACTTCGGCCCGCACGACCAGATCCCGCACCACGCAATCCTTGTAGCCCTTGAAGCGCGATCCGGGTGGTGCGTTGGCAGGCAGCACCTCTTCGCGCGTGACGCTGCCCTTGTCGCCTTTCGGCCCGCGACGCCGCGCAGGCTTTCGGCTGCCGGCAACCGTTTTGTCACTCGTTGCCTGTTCCATGCCCGATGGCCTGAAGGGTGGGCGCGGCGGCAGGTTTTTGAGCCGCGCAATCTCGTCGCGCAGAAGCTGGTTGTCGACCTTCAGCCGCGTGTTCTCTACCCTGAGCAGGTCGTTTTCTTCACGAAGCTTTCGGTTGTCAGCCTCAAGCTTCTCGATCCGGATTTCTGCCCGATCAGCCCGCTCCACCAGACCAGTCACCAACTCCCGCAGCGCCTTCAGCGACAGCGTGTCGGCATGCTCGACCATGGGGAGGCGGCGCTTCGTCATAAAGGAAGTGAATCATGATTCACAAAAAACAGGAATCCCTTCTGCCACCAGATCTGCTCCAGTTACGTGCTACCGTGCTACCCGACTTACGGTGGTCGCCTTAGGGAGAACGTTAAGGATTCGCGGGCGCGCGCATGCGCCGGATCGTTCGAATGACGCGGGTCGTCCAAACGGCGGCCGTCTTGGCCCGGGTGAGGACGACTGTGTGGCCGGGCGGATGAAGGAGTCAGCGCAGTAGCTACCAAGTGGCGCCGGATTTGGTGATTGTGCATTTGAGGAGGCGGCTAACGGGGAATACAATCTAGCGCAGTTGACGCGAAACACATATTGACGGTACGGCAAAGCGATAGCGCAAAGGGCGGCTACAGACGGTAAGCAAGGAAGAGCTGCGGAACATGGACTTGAAACGGGCGGTGGATTTTTTCCTGGCTTTGATTGTTTCGATGGTCCTGTTCGTTCCGATCCTTATCGTCGCTGTTTGTGTTCGCTTTACCTCGCCCGGACCCATCCTCTATTGGTCAAAACGTGTCGGCCGTTTCAATCGGATCTTCCTGATGCCGAAATTCCGCAGCATGCGCGTCGACACGCCAACGGTCGCCACGCATCTGCTCGATAATCCGGATCGGTTTTTGACACCCATCGGCTCGTTTCTGCGCAAATCGAGCCTCGACGAACTGCCGCAACTCTGGTGCATTCTGAGGGGCAGGATGAGTTTCGTCGGCCCACGGCCGGCGCTTTATAATCAGGATGATCTGATCGAGCTGCGGACGGCCCAGGGTGTCGACCAGCTTCTGCCCGGATTGACCGGGTGGGCGCAGATCAACGGCCGCGACGAGTTGCCTGTTCCGGAGAAGGTGAAATTCGACGTCGAATATCTGAGGCGGCGTTCATTTGGCTTCGACATGCGCATCCTGTTTCTGACCGCAGGCAAGGTAATCCGCCGCAAGGGAATACGGCACTAGGCTACCTACTTCTGATAGATAAGCGGTGCGGAAGACCTTGGTCTCCGATTATTTCAGTTGCGCTCGTTGCAGAAAGCGACAAGAAGGTGGTTGTCTGTTGATCTGCGAGACGCTGGTGAGCGATGCCTGAAAATTCTCCCTCTGAGACATCGCGCTCACGATGGTTGTTGGTGCCGATGCAAGCGCTCGTCGCCCCTTTGCTGGCGATGCCGCGGGTTGCCAAACGCGCTCTGGCATTGCTGGTGGATTCCAGCTTTTGTGTTCTGACGATCTGGCTGGCCTATTGCTTCCGGCTGAATGAATGGACGGTGCTGACCGGCGTGCAGTGGTTGCCGGTTTTCGTTTCGCTGTGCATGGCGCTTCCCATCTTCATCGTCATGGGTATGTATCGGGCGATCTTCCGTTATGCCAATCTGGCCGCGTTCATCACCGTTTTAAAGGCGATTGCGATCTACGGCTTCGCCTTCATGACGATATTTACGGCTCTCAGCGTGCCGGGTGTTCCGAGAACCGTCGGCATTCTTCAGCCTTTCCTGCTGCTGATCGGGATCGGGCTGTCGCGGCTGGGTATCCGTTATTGGCTGGGCGATGCCTACCAGCGTATCCTTCACAAGAATATGCTCGCGAAGGTCCTCATCTATGGGGCGGGCAAGGCCGGGCGGCAACTTGCGGCTGCCCTGACGAACAGCGCCGAACTCAACGTCGTCGGCTATCTGGATGATGATCCGCGCCTCAAGGGCGGCGTCATGGGCGGCTTGCCGATCTATGACCCCTCGGATCTTCCGGTGCTTGCCGAAACCCTTGGCGTGCACAATGTGCTTCTTGCTTTGCCATCTGCCTCCCGCCAGCGGCGCAACGAAATCCTGGAGCATATCCGCAAAGCCAGGGTGAATGTTCGTACATTGCCGGATCTCACGGCACTCGCTCAGGGACGTGTCGCCGTCTCCGATATTCGTGAGCTGGAGATCGAAGATCTGCTGGGGAGAGAAGCGGTCGCGCCGCGGCAGGAATTGCTCGACAAGGCGATGCGCAACAAGGTGGTGATGGTGACGGGCGCCGGCGGCTCGATCGGCGGCGAGTTGTGCCGCCAGATTCTGCGCAATGCGCCTTCCAGCCTGATCCTCCTCGATCAGAACGAGTTTGCGCTTTACAATATCGATGCCGAATTGCGGAAGCTGGCCGAACTCTACGAGCATGAAAATCTGCAGATCGTTCCGATCCTCTGTTCCGTCCGCGATCAGGACCGCATGGAGCATATCATCCAGAGCTGGCGGCCGCAGACGCTCTATCATGCCGCCGCCTACAAGCATGTGCCGCTTGTCGAACATAATGCCGTTGAAGGCATCAAGAACAACGTCATGGGCACGCTTGTTGCGGCGCGCGCGGCGCGTAAATACGGCGTCTCGAATTTCGTGCTGATCAGTACGGATAAGGCCGTGCGTCCGACAAATGTGATGGGCGCCAGCAAGAGGCTGGCGGAGATGGTTCTGCAGGCGCTCGCCGCAGAATCGGCAACCGACAGACTGCGGACGAATTTTTCCATGGTCCGCTTCGGAAACGTCCTCGGCTCCTCCGGATCCGTCGTGCCGCTTTTCAGGCAGCAGATCAAGGAAGGCGGCCCCGTTACCCTGACGCACCGTGAAATAACCCGCTATTTCATGACCATTTCGGAAGCCTCGCAGCTCGTCATCCAGGCCGGCGCGATGGGCGAGGGCGGCGATGTTTTCCTGCTCGATATGGGAGAGCCCGTTCGCATCGCCGATCTTGCCCGCAAGATGGTGGAGCTGTCCGGTCTGAGCGTCCGCGACAACAACACCCCCGAAGGCGATATCGAGCTTTCCGTGACCGGCCTCAGGCCGGGCGAGAAGCTCTATGAAGAACTGCTGATCGGGGATAATCCGGAAACAACCGAACATCCCCGGATCATGAAGGCGCGTGAGGATTTCCTGTTGTGGCCGGAGCTTTTGAAGAGGCTCAACTCGCTCAACGCGGCATTGGATCGGAACGATATGGCCGCTGCACGTGCGATATTGGCCGAGCTTGTTTCGGGCTATTCGTCGACGGGTGAGGTCTCGGATCTGGCATTCACCGGCGCCGAAACCAATACGGCCGCCTGAGCCATCACGGGCGTCGAAGCACGTCTGCGTCAAACTTGATTTATGCAACGCACCGCAGCCCACTTCCGCGGGCGACAGGCATCAGTTTCGAACGACGGGCGCAAAGCCCGTGCTGCCGCGATCGACGCAAATAAGCGCGACGAGATAGGCGAAGATCGGATCCAGGGCCTTCTGATTGAACATGATGCCGAAGCTGCCGGTTATAACGTAGCTGCTGACGAGCAGCAGAGCCAGCGCAATGGCCAGATCCCGGCCCGGCCCGGCTTCCTTTCTCCAAGCGCCGATCAGCGGCGTCGCGAGCATCAGCGAAAGCGCTGCAATGCCGAAAATACCGGCGTCGATCCCCGCGGTCAGAAAACCGTTGTGAACATGGGAATAGGTCAGTTGCGGCCTTAGGCTGTCGGGCAGCTCTGCCAACACCGAGGCCATCCGATTTTGTGGGCCATACCCCGTCAACGGGTCCTTGCTGATTGCCGATATTGCGCCTTTGTAAAGCGCAAACCGTGCACTCAGCGACGTGACTTCGCCGTCGCTGCGTTCGAGCGATGCCATATTTTCCTGCAGCGCCTCGATGCGGTGAAGGATTTGGCCGCTGCCCAGGGCGATAATGCCCGCAAACAGCAAAGAGCCTGTGATGGCAAGGCTGCGTAAGCTCAGATGGAAGCTGTGTTTGCTAAAATACCAGAGAAAGATGACGATATGAACGGGAATGACCAGCCAGGCCGAGCGCGTTCCCGAAAGCAGGACGCAGCCCAGACCGGCGGCATATCCCAGTATGGCAATTCGTTGCTCGACACTCTTGGGTGATTGAACGTTGAGAAGCGCGATGCCACCGAAAAGAATGCCTATGACGCCCAGCAGTGCAGCGTTCGATGTCCCGGCCTCCGCCCTTTCCATCAGGAACATGATCTGCAGCAGACTGAAAAGAAAGGTAATGATCATGCCGATACCTGCGCCGAGAATAAACAGCGGCACAAGGCGGCCATCGGGGGACTGGCGCATTCGCGGCAACAACAGCCAGACCGAAAAGAAAGGCAGCAGCCGGAATATCCAGTCCAGTTCTTCGGAGTAGGGTGGATTGACGAATATGCTCGCGATCATCACCAGTGGATAGATGGACATGCCAATGGCAACCAGCCGGTCGGATTTCGACAGGTTCAAGGCCAGGCTGCCCGTCGCTAGACAGTAGAGGCCCCACACCATCGATCCGAGAAGAATGAACGAGTTAAAGTTCGGCGAAAGTCCGGGAAGGATTGCAAACAGAAACACCGCGATGCGGTTGTTCCGATCGAGTGCGCTTCCCGCCCCATTTTCGGGATAGAGCACTGCTATCTTCAGTTGTCTGAGGTATTTCACTTGCCGATCCTGACCACGCTGATGCCGTTTCGCTAAGGATCGTGATCACGCCTGTCAAGCGGGGGATTGCGTGCAATCTATGGCTTTAAGTCTCGTTGTATTCCGGCAACAGGATCGATGGGCGAAGGTGGTTGTATTAAATGTCGGAATCCGACACATCGCCAGCTTCAGCAGGAAACACGTTTGAGGTGCAGGTTGGTCGAGGTTTGGTCGGCATATATTTTCGCACAAGATCACTGAGCGCATGTCACGCCTGGGGATTGGGCAGGCGCGTTGCATCGACGGAGATGATGCTATGGTACGCGGTCGTACGCCCAGCTTGGACCTCGCGGCCGTTAAAGTGTCACGGCTATCGCCAATAGCGGCGTGTCATATTATCGGTTGATGATCGACCGAGGAGATAGCCGAGGCCGAATGCCAGAATGCCGGCGCCAAGCACCAAGGCGCTTGCGGTTTGCGGGTGAGCCCTTGCGCAGGAGACGACGGCGTAGGCCTCCCGCTTCACCCCATCGGCGGCCGATATCGCGGCTTTGGTCAACCCCTCCGGCTGGTCGGCGGGTGTTCCGGTGAATCCGGCGTTCAAGTTTTGTCTGTCGGCCATGTCGGGACCTTTCCTGAAATGAGCTGGAGGGAGACGTTCAACTCTGCTCGCGTGTGCCGGGGGAAGCTTCGCGTTGATCGGCATCTTCGAGATCCGTTTTGACGAGGAACGCATCGGTATGTTCGCGCGCGGCCTCTCGCAGCGCCGCGAGGTCGGGAGGATTGCCGATTTCGCCCCGTGCATCGAGTTCATGCTCGGCCAGGGTCCAATGATGCCGGTGCTGGCCTTCCGGCCTGCCTTCTTTCTCCCAGAGGGAATATGCCCTTTTCCGGATTTCCTCCTCGCGGATCCCTGACGGCGATCCCCCGCTCTGCCTGTCGATTTCGTTTGCGGCTTGCCGAACCTTCTTCCGTCCGCGTGCGTCCGCGGCAGATGGCAATTCCGGCTGGGCGCCGTCTGCCTTGGTTTCGCTTGTCTTGCGTCGTGCTGGGTTTTTCATGAACGTCTCCTTGCGGATTTCAACCAACTCGGTCGATCTAAGTTCCAAAAAGAGTGTGTTGACGCGTGGTCCTCATCCTCTCGGGAATAAATTGGCAGGGCAGGATAACTGGTATATTAGTATGCCAAACTGCTTCACAGTCCGGGTATTGTTATGCCGCAGCTGTCAGAAACCGAAGTTTTGGTCGGCCCGTTGCAAGAGATCGGCGGCAGGCTGCGCCGGGTCACCACCGCCGGCGCCATATATGAGCGCCTGCATGCCAATATCCTCTCCCTGCGGATGCCACCTGGTATGTCGCTGCAGGAAAAGCGCATCGCCAAGGATTTCGGTGTCAGCCGCACACCGGTCCGCGAGGCTCTTCTGAGGCTTTCCGAAAGCGGGCTGGTCGATATCTATCCGCAGTCGGGTACTGTCGTGTCGCGGGTGCCGGTCTCGGCGATCCCTGAAGCGGTCGTCGTGCGCAAGGCGCTCGAAGGCACGACCGTTGAGACTGCTGCGCTGACCGCCACCGCTGCCGATATTGCCCGTCTCGATGCCATCATAGCCCGGCAGCGCTCGCATGCGGCGACCGGCAATGCCTCGGGCTTCCATGAAGAGGACGAGGCGTTTCACGAAGCGATCGCACAGATATCAGGTTATCCCGGCATCTGGGTGATCCTGAAGACGGTCAAGGTGCAGATCGACCGGGCGCGGCGGCTGACGCTGCCGGTGCTCGGGCGAATGGACAATGTGGTGCACGAACATATCATCATCCGCGATGCGCTCGCCGCCCATGACGCTGCGGCCGCACGTGATGCGATGATCCATCACCTGAGCGCCGTCATTCCCGATGTCGACGAGCTGCGCTCGCGTTACCCCGATTATTTCTGCTGACGGCAGATTGAGACACGAAACGAAAAGCAAGGAAGGAAGAAGGATGCGGCAAGGTTGGAGATGGTTTGGGCCGGAAGCGCCGGTGACGCTCGATGATGTCCGCCAGACGGGCGCGACCAATATCGTCTCTTCGCTGCACCAGGTGCCGATCGGCAAGGCCTGGACGGAAAACGAGGTGCGCGAGCGCCAGTCTCTGATCGAGACGACGCCCGGCGACCGTTCGCCGCTGGTCTGGTCAGTGGTCGAAAGCATTCCGATCCCCGATGCCGTCAAGCGCAAGGGCGGGGAGGCGAAGGCTGAAATCGAGGCGTGGATCGCCAGCCTCGAAGCGGTCGCTGCCTGCGGCATTCCGATCGTCTGCTATAATTTCATGCCGGTGGTCGACTGGACCCGCACCGATCTCGACTTCGTGACGCTGACGGGCGCCACCGCCATGCGCTTCGATCATGAGCGCTTCGCGGCCTTCGACCTCTTCGTTCTGGAACGGCCGGAAGCGGAAAAGCAATATTCCGCGGAAGACCGCGAACGGGCCCGTGTCGTCTTCGAGGCGATGTCGGAAGAAGAGGTTGCTGAGATCACCCGTATCATCACCTCGGCTTTGCCTGGTTCGACTACCGAGCCTTTGACCATTCCAGCCTTCCGGGAAAAATTGGTCGCCTATAGCGGCATCGACGCCGCACGGCTGCGCCGGCATCTGATTGAATTCCTGGAGGCGGTTACACCGGCTGCCGAGGCGCGTGGCGTCAAGCTGACGCTGCATCCCGATGATCCGCCGCGTTCGCTGTTCGGCCTTCCACGCATCGCCTCGACGGGAGACGATTATGCCGCTCTGTTCGATGCCGTGCCATCGCCGGCAAACGGCATGTGTTACTGCACCGGCAGTCTCGGCGTGCGCGCCGAAAACGACCTGCCGGCGATCGCCCGGCGCTTCGCCTCGCGCATTCACTTCGCCCATCTGCGTGCCACGACCCGCGAAGGCGATGGCCGGACCTTTCATGAAAGCGCGCATCTCGAAGGCGATGTCGACATGGTGGCGGTGCTCAGGGAACTGGTCGCAGAAGATAAGCGCCGCAGTGCCGAGGACACCATTGTCTTCCGGTCGGACCATGGCCACCGCATGCTCGACGATCTCGACAAGACCGTCACCCCCGGTTACCCGGCGATCGGCCGCATGCGCGGTCTCGCCGAGCTGCGCGGCATCCTGCATGCGCTGGGCGCTCCCCCGAACTGAGGCGGCCCGGATCGCCGCGTCGCGCCTTTAGCGGAAATCGTCGCGCTCTGAAGCCCAAGTAATGCTTCAGAGCGCGCAGCCCTTCAAGAACAGATCCGTGCACATCCTCGCCCTTGCGGCGATCTCTTCAATCCCGGGCGGCTGTTGCTGGCGGAGCATCGCGGCGCGCTGCGGCTCCAAAATCATCATGCCGCGCAGCATGCCACAGGCGGCATGCGGATCCTCGAGGGTTATCAGCCCGCGGTCGATCTGCTTGCGAAGCCAGGCCTCCATCAGCGTGTTGGTTCTGACGATGGCTTTCTCATAGAAGCTGGTGGCGATTTCGGGAAAACGGTCCGACTCGCTGATGACGAGCCGGGTCACGGTGATCGTATCCAGCGAGAGCGTCAGCATGCCATAGGCCGTCAGCATGCGCTCCAATCCCTGCCTCAGATCCGCCACGGCGAGTGTGCCGGGGTCGAGCGCCGTAACGAAGCGTCCCGTGCGCTCCGTGATCATGTCGGAAAAGAGATCCGCCTTGGTCGGGAACAGGCGGTAGAGCGTCTTGGTCGAAACCCCGGCTTCCTGTGCGATTGCAGCGATGCTTGCGGCGGCATAGCCACTCTCATGGAACTGCCGGTTGGCCGCTTCGATGATCACGCTTCTCGTATCGTCGTCGCAACGGACTTGCGGTCGGCCTCGCGGTCTCTTCTCGATTTCGTGATTTTGGACCATGATAATTTTCCAAATTCTCGTTGACATCCATTTTCTAATACATATTTTGGAAAACAGCAAGTTTCCAAAAGTACATTCCACCTGAATTCAAAGGCCGCGGCCGATAGCGACAGCGACCACTCTAAGGAGAGAGAGACAATGTCCATCAAAACGCTGCAGGCCTTGAACAACAACGCACCTGTCGCGGAGACCACGGCGGAAGCCGCCCCCGCAACCCTTGATGCCGGCGGCACACCGCGCATCGTCGAACCTGCCGTCGTGTCAGAGCCTCCCGCCCGCAGGCGCGCCGGCCGCGGATTGCTGGTCGGCGCAACCGCCATCGTCCTGACCGCCGCCGCAGCTTATTACGGCCATACCTACTGGACTGTCGGCCGCTTCGAGATCGCGACCGACGATGCCTATGTAAAGGCTGACAATAGCACCGTCGCACCGAAGGTATCGGGCTATATCGCCGATGTGCTGGTCAGCGATAACCAGGTGGTCAAGGCCGGCCAGCCGCTTGCCCGCATCGACGATCGCGACTTTCGCGCTGCCCTCGACCAGGCCAAGGCCGATGTCGCTGCGGCCGAAGCGACCGTCAAAGCCAAGCAGGCTTCGCTCGATATACAGCAGTCGACCATTGCCGCTGCCCGCGCCACGGTAGACGTCGACAAGGCCAATGAGACCTTTGCTGAACAAAACAACAAGCGTTATGCCAATCTCGCGACCAGCGGCTACGCGCCGGTACAGACGGCGCAACAGGCGGCTTCCGCTATCGCCGCGGCCCAGGCGACCATTATTCGCGACAGCGCCGCTCTGGATGCCGCCGTCAAGCAGGTCGATCTTCTGAACGCCGAACTCGCCCAGGCAAAGGCGACCCTTGCGCGCAGCCGGGCCGTCCAGCATCAGGCTGAGCTGAACCTCTCCTATGCAACCATTGCCGCGCCTGTCGACGGCAGTGTCGGCAACCGGACACTGCGTGTCGGCCAGTATGTCCAGGCCGGCACCCAGCTGATGTCGGTCGTGCCGACGAGCGCGGTCTATGTGATCGCCAACTACAAGGAGACGCAGCTCACCGATGTTCGGTCCGGCCAGCCGGTCGATATCGAGGTCGATACCTTCCCGGGCCGCATCTATCGCGGCCATGTCGACAGTCTTGCTCCGGCAAGCGGCCAGGAATTCGCCCTGCTGCCTCCCGACAATGCGACCGGCAACTTCACCAAGGTCGTGCAGCGCATCCCCGTCAAGATCGTCCTGGATGGGCAAGCTGCCAACGCCGACCTGCGTCCCGGCATGTCCGTCCAACCGAGCATCGACACCAAGGCCGATGCTAGCCGCAACTAGGCGCAGGGACCAGGAGATCGTGTCATGTCCAGCATTGCAGCCACCGCTGGGGCCATTTCGCAACCGCGCGCCAGCACCAGAGAATGGATCGCCGTCCTCGCCGGCATGATCGGCGCTTTCATGGCGATCCTCAACATCCAGATCACCAATGCCTCCCTCCTCGATATCGAGGGCGGCATCGGAACAGGCGTCGACAACGGCGCGTGGATCTCCACCTCCTACCTGATCGGCGAGATCGTCGTCATTCCGCTGACGGCCTATTTCAGCAGCGTGTTTTCGTTCCGCCGCTATATCCTGGTCAACTCCATCCTGTTTCCACTGTTTTCGATCGCCTGCGCCTTCGCCCATGATCTCGGCACGATGATCGTGCTGCGCGGCCTGCAGGGTTTTGCCGGCGGCGTGCTGATCCCGATGGCCTTCACCATGGTGCTGACCAAGCTGCCGAAACCGCAGCAGCCGCTCGGCCTGGCGATCTTTGCGCTCTCGGTCACCTTCGCGCCGGCAATCGGCCCGACCATCGGCGGCTATCTCACCGAAAACTACGGCTGGCAGACGATCTTCTTCATCAACGCCATCCCGAGTGCCGTCATGGCGGTGGCTCTTGCGCTGACGCTCGACAAGCAGCCGATGCAGCTCCACCTGCTGAGGCAAGGCGACTGGGCGGGAATTTTCACCATGGCGATTGGTCTCTCGGCGCTGCAGACAGTTCTCGAAGAAGGCAATAAGGAGGACTGGTTCTCCTCGCCCTTCATCGTCAAGCTCAGCATCCTCGCCTTCGTCTTCCTTGCCGCCTTCATCTGGATCGAGCTGACCGTCAAGAAGCCGCTGGTCAAACTCAGCCTGCTGACGCAGCGCAATTTCGGCATCGGCGTTGCCGTCAACGTGCTGGTCGGCGTCGCCCTCTTCGGCACCGTCTATATCCTGCCGCAATATCTCGGCCAGGTGCAGCGCTATAATGCCGAGCAGATCGGCATGGTGCTGGCCTGGACTGGTCTGCCGCAGCTGCTGCTGATCCCGCTGGTTCCGATGATGATGAAGCGCTTCGATGCGCGTTACATCGGCTTTCTGGGCATCTCGATCTTCGCGATCAGCTGCTTCATGAACGTCACGCTTTCGGCCGATATCGCGGGCGACCAGTTCTGGATCCCGAACATCGTTCGCGCCATCGGCCAGGCGCTGGTGCTGACGCCGATCACCGCCATCACCACCGCCGGTATCGCAGCCACTGATGCCGCCGCCGCCTCGGGCCTGACCAATATGCTGCGCAATCTCGGCGGCGCCGTCGGCACGGCAACGCTCGGCACGGTACTGACCAAGCGCGAGCAGTTTCACTCCAACATCATCGGCCAGTCGGTAACGCTTAGCCGCGATGAGGTCCGCGACCGGCTTGCGCAAACGACCGCCTATTTCATGCAGCACGGCATTTCCGACCCCGCTCTCGCCGGGCAGAAGGCCGTTGTCGCTCTCGGTCAGATCGTCAGGCGCCAGGCCCTGATCCTGGGCTTTGCCGATACCTTCGCCGTGATCGGCGTGGTTCTTGCCATTGCCGCCATCGCCCTGCTGCTCACCCAGAAGCCGCGGGCTGGCGCTGGCGCCGGCGCGCACTGACAACGGCCTCCGGCGACAGCTGCAAAAGCTGCGCCGGAGAAAAGCCTGCGTCGCGCGCTCTGTCGGGCGCGGGGCCTTCTACTATGAAATCTCGACGGTAAAGGCGAAGCGAGCGATCGCGCCCGGCGCCAGGATCGTCGTCGATGGCCGCTTCGAAAGCTCGCCAGAGCTTCCAGCTTCCGCCGCCGTTCCATGCCAAGGCTCGATGCAGAGGAAGGGCGCGCCCGGTTTGGTCCACAGGGCGAGATTGGGCAGGTTTTCGAACCGGAACCGCATGGTCGGCCCGTCTTCGCCGCCATAACTCAAGCCTTCGCCCGCTCCTTGCGGAAAGATCATCGCATCCTCATCGAACATTGCGTGATCGAGCACCAGCCGGCCGTCCTTGAACGGCGAGGGCAGCGGCGTAGGGTTGACGAGGCCACCCTGCAGCCGCACAAGCGGCGGCTCACCCTTATTGTCGAGCGTAACGAGATGGGCGTGCCCGGCAGCACCCGGCAGCGGCCAGACAAAGGCCGAATGGAACCCGAGGCCAAACGGCATCGGCTTTTGGTCGCGGTTGGCAACGTCTGCCGTCACCGTCAGGGCGCGTCCCTCGATCGCATGGGTCACAGCCAGCTGAAAATCGAATGGATAGACCGCCTGGGTGGCCGCCGAGGCGACCAGTTCGTATCGGCACATCGTCGCGGTGGATTCCGCAAGCGCAAATTCGCTGCGGCGCGCAAAACCATGCTGAGCCATCGGATAGATCGTGCCGTCAATGGCTATCTTGTCATCCGGCGCCTTGCCGACGATCGGGAAAAGGATCGGCGACCGTCCGCTCCAGAAGGCTGCGTCGCCCGTCCACAGCCATGAGCGCCCGTCGCTGGTGGAGAGCGCCTGCATCTCGGCCCCGAGGGAGGAGATGTCGACAGTGAGATGCTGGTTTCCAATCCGCATCGAGCTTGGCATCGCAATTCCCTTTCGCTGGTTCGGCACCAAGCCATATCTTTCTGCGCCGTTGATTTCCACTCAATAGGGAAGGGAGCGGCCTCCGCCGTCACACAGCGTTATTTCCGCACCGCGCCCAATCGCGCGATTACCTCGTTCGGGATGCCGTAGCGCTGAACGGCGTCGCGGTTGTTTCTGAGCCCGCAGATCTCACGCTGGATGAAGAAGGCCCAAACGGCGTCGGACGCTGCATTGAGAAGTGTCTCGCGTTCTTCGGCACTCTGGCGGTCGGCGGCCCAGGCCTTCAGCGCGGCAAGTGCTGACTCCACCTTCAGCCCGTGACGCCCGAGCGCATCGGCGCGTTCCGACATCAGCTCGTATTCGAGGACGTTGAAGCCGTTTGCATTCTGCTGCGACTGTCGGAAGGATTGCGGCGGACGGACGCTCATTGGCACAGCTTCTCCTTGGCGCGAGCCACGATACTATCCAATCCTGTCCCAAATTAAAGAAGCAAGCATGATGTCGGCGAAACCGCCCGCACTTCGAAAGGGGCGGAAACGGGGCCTATCCTGCCATTTCCATGCGTGGCATAAGGGCGCCTAAATCTTTCCCCGGGTCCCGCGCACATCATGATTCGTATCGAGAATATCAGCAAACAACTCAGTCATCGGATCCTCTTCATCGAGGCGTCTGCAGCGCTCAACAGAGGCGAGAAGATCGGCCTCGTCGGCCCGAACGGTGCCGGCAAGACGACGATCTTCCGGATGATCAACGGCGAGGAGCAGCCCGACGAAGGGCAGGTCTCCTGCGAAAAGGGCGTCACCATCGGCTACTTCAACCAGGACGTCGGTGAGATGGCGGGTCACAGTGCCGTCGCCGAGGTGATGAACGGCGCCGGCCCGGTCAGCCTCGTTGCCGGGCAATTGCGTGAGCTCGAGGCGGCCATGGCCGATCACGAGCAGGCCGACGACATGGACAAGATCATCGAGCGTTATGGCGAGGTGCAGGCGCGTTACGAGGAACTGGACGGTTATGCGCTCGAAGGGCGCGCCCGCGAAGTGCTCGCCGGCCTGAGCTTCAGCCAGGAGATGATGGACGGCGATGTCGGGGCGTTGTCGGGCGGCTGGAAGATGCGCGTGGCGCTCGCCCGCATCCTGCTCATGCGTCCCGATGTCATGCTGCTCGATGAGCCGAGCAACCATCTGGATCTCGAAAGCCTGATCTGGCTGGAGGAGTTCCTGAAAGGCTACGAAGGTGCGCTGCTGATGACCTCGCACGACCGCGAGTTCATGAACCGCATCATCACCAAGATCATCGAGATCGAGGGCGGCGCATTGACGACCTATTCGGGCGATTACGAATTCTACGAGCAGCAGCGGGCACAGAACGAGAAGCAGCAACTGGCCCAGTTCGAGCGCCAGCAGGCGATGCTGGCCAAGGAAATCAAGTTCATCGAGCGGTTCAAGGCGCGGGCTTCGCATGCCTCGCAGGTGCAGAGCCGCGTCAAGAAGCTGGAGAAGATCGACCGGGTGGAGCCGCCCAAGCGCCGTCAGGTCGTTTCCTTCGAATTCCAGCCGGCGCCGCGATCCGGCGAGGACGTGGTCAGCCTCAAGAACGTCCACAAGAAGTACGGCAGCCGAAGCATCTATGAAGGGCTGGATTTCATGGTGCGGCGGCGGGAGCGCTGGTGCATCATGGGCATCAACGGCGCCGGCAAGTCGACACTGCTGAAGCTGGTGACGGGTACCGCCGAGCCTGATGAAGGCAGCGTCGCTCTCGGCGCCAGCGTCAAGATGGGCTATTTCGCCCAGCACGCCATGGATATTCTCGACGGCGAGCACACCGTTTTCCAAGCGCTGGAAGACCGGTTTCCGCAAGCGGGGCAGGGGCCGTTGCGGGCGCTCGCCGGATGTTTCGGCTTTTCCGGCGACGATGTCGAGAAGCGGTGCCGCGTGCTGTCGGGCGGCGAGAAGGCGCGGCTGGTCATGGCGATAATGCTGTTCGACCCGCCGAACCTGCTGGTGCTCGACGAGCCGACGAACCATCTCGACCTCGACACCAAGGAGATGCTGATCAAGGCGTTGTCGCAATATGAGGGCACCATGCTGTTCGTCTCGCATGACCGGCATTTCCTCGCCGCACTCTCCAACCGGGTGCTGGAGCTGACGCCCGAGGGCATCCATCAATATGGCGGCGGCTACACCGAATATGTTGCGCGCACCGGTCACGAGGCGCCGGGTCTCAGGAACTGACGATTATTTTGTGCGACATGTCGAAACCGTCGGCGTCGAAGCGACCAGCAACGAGCCGGCCGGCGATATCGGCCGGACGGTCGGAGCAACGGAGGAGAACCGCCCATGCTGCTGGACAGGATCGAGGTCATCACCCTGTTCGTCGACGAGATCGACGCGGCGAGGGCATTTTATCAAAAGGTCTTTGCCGCCGATCTCGTCTACCAGGACGACGTCTGCTCGGTGCTGAAATTTTCGGAAACGATGGTCAATCTGCTGCAGGTAAGCGAAGCGCCTCAGCTGGTCGAGCCCTCGACGGTGGCGGCATCCGGCTCGGGCAGTCGCGTTCTGCTGACGATCAAGGTCGATGATGTCGATGCGGTCTGCACGGAGCTGCGAAGGCTTGGCGTGACGCTGCTCAACGGTCCGATCGATCGTCCATGGGGCCGCCGTACGGCCGCTTTTGCGGATCCGTCCGGTCATGTCTGGGAGGTTGCGCAGGAACTGCGCTAAACGTTGCATCCAAGGCCTCGGCAGGCCGCTTCCTTCTCGCGAAGGACGGATTCGGTGCTTATTGCCACGATGATGACCAAATTCCGTGGTGTTCGGAGCCCTCTTCATGCAATCGGGACCGGGCGCATCGGCATGGACTGGATCAATCGCTATATCGATCAGCCGCTACTGCACGGCGCGGCGGGCTTGCTGCGGAGCTGGCATCTTCGCACGCGGCAACCGCCGGAGCTGCTGGAGCCGACATGGAATCTCGTCGTGCTCGCCTTTCTGCTGATCGCCAGCGGGCAGGTCCTGGCCGGCAAACCGTTCGCGCTCGGTGTTGCCGCGCTGATCATGCTGGCGCTGCCGTCAGCACGAAAACTGCTTTCGGCCGTGAAGGCAAGGGGAGGCGGCTACGGCGCCCGGGAGTACAAGTCGCTGAGAGCACGCGCCATCGCCAAACGCGAGGCGGAGTGGTCGGTGCGGATCATCGTCCTGTTTTCCTCCGCCTGCCTTCCCTTCATCGCCCGCATCGATGACCCGGCGGGAGCCTGTTTCATGCTGGGGGCGAGCATCTGGTTCGTCCTGACCGGGCCGCTCAAGGCCTATCTAGATGCGGCCGAGCCCCCGAGCCGAATGAAGGCGACAGGATGTTCAGCGGCGCCTTCCATTTCGGCTGAACCAGGCCGATGCGGTTGCATCCGCCGGCCGTGAGAGGGACAGGGAACCAAATGGGGTCGGCCTCCGTTATGTGAGCAGCAACGTAAAAGGAGATTGCGATGCTTTATTACGCTCTGGTGTTTCTCGTTGTGGCCTTGATTGCCGGCGTCCTCGGATTTGGCGGTATAGCAGGGGCTTCAGCTTCTATTGCCCAGGTTCTGTTCTTTATTTTCCTGGTGCTGTTCGTCGTATCTCTCGTCATGCGCTTTATGCGAAGAGTATAAAAGCGGATCGAGCAAGTATAAAAACCCGGCGAACACATCGCCGGGTTTTTCTTTATTGCCACCTTTGGCGTCTCCACCACTGACGGTTTCCGTCCGGTTGCGGTCGGCCCCTGCAAAATCCGCATGAGCCGCTGCATGAATGCCGCCCACGGAAAGTCGACGGCAAACAGGACCGTGCCTTTCCGGCAACCATTCCTGACAACATCATGAAATAACCGGATGGCGTGAATTAGTGCCTTCGAAATGTCCCATTGGGGGCTGAACCGTAAACCTGTTTGTCGCTTGCGCCTCCCAGGCGCTTTGACTTGCGATGCGAAAATGGTGCGGGATCGGATCGTTTTGCGGTCCCGTCCGTTATCTGTTGCCGAATCTGGTGGCGAGTAGCCGGGTATGCTCCCGTCACGATTTGAGAAGGAGAGACTTATGAATAAAATTCTTGCGACGGCGTTTGCCGCGGTATCGTTGACGGTTGTCGGCGCAGGGGCGGTCAATGCCGCCGACCTCGCCACCAGGACATATGAAGAGCCGGACCTGCGCAATGGCGTCAAGATCGGTTACCTCACCTGCGATATCGGCGGCGGTACGGGTTATGTGCTCGGTTCCTCCAAGGAGGCCGATTGCATCTTCCAGTCGACCGTCGGCAATGAGCTTTCGGATCGTTATACCGGCGAAGTGAGAAAGCTTGGCATTGACCTTGGCTTCACCACGCGCAGCCGCCTGATCTGGGCGGTGTTCGCGCCGACCGCCGGTTATCACCGCGGATCGCTTGCCGGCCTCTATGTCGGCGCCACCGCCGAGGCGACGCTCGGTGCCGGTGTCGGCGCCAATCTGCTGGTCGGTGGCACTTCCGGCTCGATCCATCTGCAGACGGTCAGCCTGACCGGCCAGCTCGGCCTCAATGTTGCCGCCGGCAGCGCCTCGATGACGTTGACGGCCGACAATTGATATGCCTTTTTTGACGCTCCCTGCCGCGATACGGCAGGGAGCGTCACGTCATTGAGGCCGATTTCGCGCCACGCAGCCCAGCCGGATCACGACATGATCGATATTCGAATGGCAACGCCCGATGAGGATGAGGTCCTTGTGGGGCACTATCTGAAGATCTGGGACAGCTACGGCACGCCACCGGAACATTACAGGCCCGATGCGGCGGCGCGGATCTTATCTTTCATCAGAAGCGGCCGCGAGGAGCGGCGTCTGACATCGTTCCTTGCCATTGTCGACGGTGAAATCGCCGGTTCCGCATCCTGCCAGCTGCATCAATCGCCATTTCCGGAGGTGGTCCGGGAAGCACAGCGGCTGCACGGTTACATCTGGTCCGTCTATGTCGCCGACGACTTCCGCCGGCGCGGCATCGCATCGGCGCTGACCAACAAGGCCGCCGACTATCTGAAATCGATCGGCTGCACCACAGCCGTCATCCATGCCTCGGATGCCGGCGAGCCGGTCTATCGGGCCGCCGGTTTCGAACTGGCCAAGGAAATGCGCCTGCAGTTTCCGGCGGAGTAAGGATCTCCCGCTTACGTTTTCGCCCGGCCGGGTGCGACAAAAGCGGCGATCGTCGCCTCATCATGGCCGGCCTCGCGCAGGAAGCGGCTGGCAAATTCGATGGCCGGGCTTCTGAGCGCATCGTCCGGTCGGATCAGATGAAAGGCCACGTGATAATCGAGCGTGCGCGCCGACACGGCGACGACGCGCCCGGATGCCAGCGCGGCATCCGATAGCGGCGGCCGGGCGAGCGCGATGCCGAGCCCTTGCGCACAGGCATCGATCACCAGATTGTAATCCTCAAAGCGGCGATCGTGGCCGCGCGGCGTATAGTCGACTGCCTCGCGAGCGAGCCAGCGGCGCCAGCCTTCGATATTCGAATCGTGCAGGATCGGCAGGTCGAGCAGCGAAAGAGCGTCGGATCGCTTACCGAGCCGGTCTGCCAGCGCCGGGGCGGCGATCGGAAACGACTTCTCCTGCCACAGCGGCAGGGCGCGCACGCCGGCCCATGGGCCTTTGCCGCAGCGGATGGCAAGGTCCGTACCTTCGCCGAAATCCGCCAGCCGGTGTTCGAGCGTCAGTTCGACATGCAGCTCGTTTCCTTCAAGCTTCGCCAGGCGCTGAAACAGCCACAACGAGGCGACGGAGGGCGTCACCGAAAGACGCACCACCGCCTTGTTGCGGCGAGGCAGCCAGCGCTCGCCACTGTTGCCGAGCAGCGCAAGCGCTTCTTCTGCCCGCGCGAAAAAACGCATGCCCTCCGGCGTCAGGCGCACACCTCTGGCTTCGCGGGCAAACAGGCGCACCCCCATCCAGCGCTCGAGGCGCGAGACCTGCCGCGACACCGCGCCATGAGTGATACCGCTCTCCTCGGCCGCGGCGGAAAATGATCCGAGCCGGGCAGCGCGGGCAAAGGTTTCGAGCGTATCGAGCGGCGGAAGAACCGGTGAGCTGTGAACCATGGACACATTTGATCATCGATTGCGATGCTTTTCAAGCACGCATCGAAGGGCTACTCACTGTTTCAGGAATATATGGAGGCGAAAATGAGCATGGCGGCAAGCACACCAATTTCGACGAAAGAGCAAGGCGGGTTCGATCTGGTGGCCTTTGCTGCGATCGTCGTCACCATCCTCTTCTGGGCGTCTTCCTTCGTGGTGATCCGCATCTGCCTCGGGCCGTTGACGCCGATCGAGCTTGCTACGGCGCGTTACGTCGCCGCCGGCGTCATCGCGCTGGTCTATCTCGCCATCTACCGGCCGATGCCGGAAAAACGCGATTCCGTCCGTCTTTCCGTTGCCGCCGTGCTTTTCATCGCCGCTTATGCGGTTCTGTTGAACACCGGCGAGCAGACGGTTGCGGCAGGACCGGCGAGCTTCATCATCAACACCATGCCGGTCTTCACCGCCCTCATCGCCACATTCGCGCTCGGCGAGCGCTTCGGCCGCTGGGGCTGGGCGGGCACCGCCATTTCCTTCGGCGGCGTGGCGCTGATTGCGGTCGCCTCCGACGGCGGCTTCAAGCTCGATCCGAATGCCGTTCTCATCCTTGGCGCAGCGCTCTGCTCGGCGATCGCCAGCGTATTGCAGAAGCCGCTGCTCGGTCGGCTGCCGGCGCTTGCCGTCACCGCCTGGATCCTGCTGATCGGTTCCGTGCCGCTGCTTCCGGCTGTTCCGGCAACGGTCCAGGCGTTGGCCGCCGCCCCGGCAGAGGTCAATTGGGGCGTTGCCTATCTCGTCATCTTCCCGACGGCGATCGGCTACCTCACCTGGGCGATCGCGCTGAAGCGGCTGACGGCCGCCCGCGCTTCGAATTTCCTCTATGGCGTCCCGCCCGTTGCAACGCTGATCGGCTTCGTCTGGCTGGGCGAGACGCCGACGGCGCTCGGTGCAGCCGGTGGCGTAATGGCGATCCTCGGTGTGCTGGTCGTCAATGTGATGCGGAAGCGATAGGCGCAATTTGCCCTGGAAGGTGATCGGGGTCTGGTCCAGACTAGCGGAGCAGCCCGTCGCGCCCAAACTCTTCCCAGCCCCGCAGCTTTGCGGAGGCTTCTTCGATGACGTCCTGCGATGCCGCAGTCGCCTTACTGTCCTTCTTCAGTGAACGCGTCAGCTTCGCCTTGTAGGCAGCTTTCCGCCTGTTCTCCATGGCAGCCGCGGCGTCCTCTTCACGCCACTCTTCGACAGCGCCCCGATCGAGCAGATCCTCCACCATCCGTGGTTCGAAGACGTGGAAGGTGATCTGCCTGGCTCGGCCTCTAAGCTTCACGGTTCGCGTTCCCGCGCTGGGCAGGCGGCCGTCCTCCAGCCAGCGACGTCTCTCGGTCGTTGATATTGTAAGGATGTCCTCGATTTCGCGCGGGATGACCGGCAGGCTTTCGACGCCTTCGAGCGACTTCGCAATGATCGCCGAGGCGTGCCGAAACTCGCTCCTTGCGCTTTCAGGCATTGCCAGCGTCAAAGCCCTCCCGCTGATATCCAGCGATTTTCGCACAGACGATGGGAGGCGCGCACGGATTTCCAAGAGGATTCCCTTGGCGCGCACGGAAGACCCTAGAGTGGCCGCGGGCGGCAGCGTCCACGTTTCGAGCAGTGCCGGGGTGTCATTCCTCTTGTTTCTCGCCATGCGCACACAGATGGGATCAAGGCGCGGCCCCGTCAACGATTACCACAATAGATACAGTGAGTCCTCGCTTCCCGCCAAGACGAACAGCTCTTGCGCCACAGCGTGGCACGACACCGGCGTTCGTGGTATTTTTAAGAACACTGGAGCAGGATCAACGTCGATGCAGACGATTGAGGATTGGCTAGGTCAACTCGGTCTCGGCAAGTACGCCGACACCTTTGTCGAGAATGATGTCGATCTGCGAGCGCTTCCTCATCTTGCCGAATCCGATCTCCAGGAGCTCGGTGTCTCGCTGGGGCATCGGAAGATTATTCTAGCTGCCATAAACGACCTTGCGCACCAACGCCCGGACGAACAGCCTCCTGCTTCGGCCGCTACCGAGGCAGTATCCGAAGCTGCGGCCGACCGGCGACTGCTCAGCGTGCTCTTCTGCGACCTGGTCGGGTCGACAGCGCTGTCAGCAGAGCTCGACCCGGAAGACATGCACGAGTTGACCCGCCATTATCAGGATAGCGTCGCCGGCGCCGTCACGCGCTTCGGAGGCTACGTCGCCAAATATCTCGGCGATGGGGTGCTAGCCTATTTCGGGTGGCCAATGGCTTACGAGGACCATGCCGAGCGTTCAATCCGGGCCGGCCTCGCGGCGATGGCCGCCGTCGACGCCCTGCAGCCGCCCAACGCAGAGCGATTGAAGGCCCGCATCGGCATCGCATCCGGGCGCGTGGTCGTTGGCAACACTGACGGCAGCGCGAAGGAGCGGGCATCGATCGCAGGAGACACTCCCAACCTGGCAGCACGCCTGCAGGCCGCGGCCGTCCCGGGCCAGATCGTGATCTCCGACAGCACCCGTCGCCTCGCGGGGCAGTCGTTCGAAATCGAGAGCCTCGGCGCGCAGGATCTCAAAGGCTTCACCTCGCCAATTGCGCTGTTCGAAGTCCGCGGTCAGCGAGAGGTGGATAGCCGTTTCGAAGCCGCGCATGCCAGCGGGCTTTCGAAATTTGTCGGGCGCGTTAGTGAGATCGGCCTGCTGCTCGAACGGTGGGAGTTGGCGAAGGCGGGGCAAGGCCAGGCGGTCTTCCTGTCGGGGGAGGCCGGCATCGGGAAATCCCGGCTTGTCGAGGCTTTCGAAGAACGCCTGCAAGAGACTCAGCATGAACTCATCCGATTGCAGTGTTCACCCTATCACGCTACCTCGGCCTTTTACCCGATCGTCGAGCGACTGAGCCGGGTTGCGTCGTTTACGCCGGCAGATGACCGCAACACGCGCATCGAAAAGTTTCGCACGCTTGTGCGCCGCTACGGCGAAAATCCTGCCGACGTTGGCGCCATCTATGCCGAGCTGCTTTCGCTCGACGTCGGCGACGAGTTCAGGCCGCCGGATCTCTCCGCCCACCAGCGCAAGGAGCTTCTCGTTCGCACATTGGTGAACCGCTTGCTGCTTGCCGCCAGGATCGCACCGGTGCTCATGGTTTTCGAAGACGCGCACTGGATGGATCCATCCACCAGCGAAGTGCTGAGAGAACTCGTCAGCCGGCTGCACGGCGCCGCCGCCCTTGTCGTTGTGACCCACCGACCGGAATGGAGCGCGAACTGGGCAGGCGGACTGGCGCAGGCCACGACGCTCTCCGTTGGGCGCCTTACCAGGCAGCAGATGCGTGAACTGATCGAATCCATGGTGTCCGACATTCCCGAACAGCTCGCCGAAAGGATTGCGGAGCGAACGGACGGGGTGCCGCTGTTCGTCGAGGAGTTGGCCCGCTCGGTCGTGGAGAGCGGGAAGCCGTCGTCGCTCAACGCAGAAATCCCGGACAGTCTGCAGGGTTCCCTGATGACACGTCTCGATCGTTTAGCGACGACGGCCAAGGAGATCGCGCAGATCGCCGCCGTAATAGGCAGGGAATTCGATCGCGGCCTTCTTTCGAAGATCGCAGGTGTCGACGACCGCGCGCTCGAGACAGCACTGAACCAGCTCGAAACCAGCCAGATCGTCGTCGAAGGCGGCGTCTTGCATGATGCGCTGGTTTTTCGACATGCGCTCATTCAGGATGCGGCCTACCAATCGCTCCTCAACCGGCGCCGGCGGCATTTCCACGAGAGGATCGCGAGGGTTCTCGTCGAACATTATGACGATGTCGCTGCCACGCAGCCCGAACTCATCGCCCAGCACTACGAGAAAGCCCAACGGATTGAGCTCGCGCTTCCATACTGGATGAAGGCTGGAGAACGCGCCCTCGCACGATCAGCCAACTACGAGGCGGTTGACAATTTCCAGAACGCCTTGGCAATTGCAGAGCAGCTGCCTGAAGGGCCTGAGCGGCAAAGAGACCTGCTCACCGCGATCCTCAAACTCGGCGACGCGCTGTTCGCTGCGGGTCGCATGACGGATTCGCTGGCGAAATACAGGCTGGCCGCGCCATTGGCCCGCAAGGCGGCCGACACGCAAGCCTTTATACGCGCAGTGATTGGCTTAGACGGTACCAAATTCCTCTCTTCGAATTCGCTTGCCGAAACGGTGCCGCTTCTCGAGGAAGCCCTCGAGATGGTTCAACCAGCGGATATGAGTTCACGGTGCCAAATTCTCAGCCGCCTTGCGCGGGCATACACCTACCTGAGCGATAGCAAGAAGGCTGCAAAATGCCATGATGAAGGAATAGAACTGGCCCTACGGGTTGGCGACAAGACCGCGCTTGTGGAACTCTCCGCTCTGCCATTTCTGACGCCGGCACCCGTCAAGTCCGTCACGGAAAGAAACGACCGAATCGCTCGCATCGATGAAATAAGGCGCCTCGCGGATGAGATCGATGACGACGATGTGCAAAGCCGAGCGCTTTCCGTTGACGCCTATGTCTCCACGGAACTCGGCGATCGCGCACGAGCCGATCGGGCAGTTGACGCGCTGGACCAACTTGGTACCGAGCGGCAGCATCTGAACGTCCAGTTCTACGCTCGCACCGCAAAAGCGATGATGGCCATCCTCGATGGAAGGTTCACCGCCGCGGAGGAATTTGCAGAAGAAGCGCTAAAGCTGGGCATGCGGATCCTTGGCGCTGCGCCGGAGGGCGTTTACGGAATGCAGATGTTCGCGATTCGACGGGAGCAAAGCCGCCTCTCGGAGGTCGCACCGGTGATCAAACTGCTGATTGAGGAAAGCCCAGAGGAAACCACCTGGTTGCCGGGTTTTGCGTTGGTTGCCTTTGACCTCGGCTATCGCGATGCGGCTCAACGGAGGTTGAGCGAGCTTGCCCGCACCCGCTTTGCCCTTCCGCTTGACGGAAAGCGAAGTGCGTCCCTCTCGTTCCTGACGGAAGTCGCCGCCGGTCTCGGCGACGCGGATGCTGCCCAGACCCTCTATAAGCTTATGCTCGACTACAAGGAGATGACCGTAACGATCGGTATGGCGACCGTTTGCTTCGGCGCGGCAAGCCGCTATCTGGGCGTGCTGGCAGCGGCGCTGGGTGAATTCGACAGAGCGTCGGAGCACTTTGAGCACGCACTCGAGATGAACGCGGCGATCGGCTCGCGGCCGTGGCTCGCACACACGCAGGCAGATTATGCGGACTTGCTAATGAAAAGGGGTAGCCGGGCCGCGATAAAGAGAGCAATGTTGCTATCCGAGAATGCCCGTTCAACCGCGGCCGAACTGGGAATGGTCCGGCTGCAAAAGCGACTGAAGCCAACGATTCATTAGAACCAACAGTTCGTTGCTTTTGGTGGGAAGAAGGTCTCGTCATGCCACGCTACATCATTGAAAGAAACTTCGCGGAACAACTCGATCTGTCGAAAGAGGGGGTCGAGCAAATCAACCTGATCAATGACCAGGAAGGAGTGAAGTGGATTTTTTCCTTTCTCAGCGCCGACAGAAAAAAGACCTACTGTCTTTACGAGGCGCCTAGTACGGAAGCCATTCTCGCCGCGGCCCGGAGGAACAATGTCCCTGCGGATGTGATCATCGAAGTCAGCGAGGAGATCGGTCCCAATATGTTTGCGTAGCGCTCCTCGGCCATGCCCGGCGCAAGGCATTGCCACGCTTCGCGTTAGAGTTTGAAATTCACCAGAGCGTGAGGGCCGCTCGGCCGGCCGGGGTTACTGCGACCGCAGGATCTAGGATCCTGTGAATGCCCCCAGATCTCCTTAGCATGCACATGCTCAAATCCTGCCCGGGGCTGCGACGACGACCCGAGCTTCCTGGCATCACAAAACCTTCGAGGCAATGTCCGTCAGATTATTCCATTTTCAGTCTTCACGAGCTGTCCTGTGGTCCAATATGCGGGTCCAAATTTTTTCACAAGGGCATCTTGAAACCGAAAATACCGAAAACCAAATCGATACCGTCGGCAGCCCAGAAGGGGGTCGACAGCCGGGGACGCAGGTTTCCGCCTCGTTCCTTTCCATCTCGCTTCTAGGAGGTTTTGGTCATGAGAACTGAGTTTGACTTCGCACCGCTCTACCGCTCCAGCATCGGCTTCGACCGGGTTTTTTCGCTGCTGAACAATCCGCAGCGCCTGCAGGCCGTCGACTCCTGGCCGCCCTACGACATCCTTAAGGTCGGTGACAATGAGTACCGAATTGTCATGGCAGTCGCAGGCTTCGAGGATGGCGATCTCGACATCACGCAGGAGCGCAACTTGCTTCTCGTCAAGGGCGGGAAGGCCGATGACGCCAAAGCTGAATATCTGCACCGTGGTATCGCCACGCGCGGCTTCGAGCGACGCTTCGAGCTTGCCGACCATGTGAGCGTGGAAAACGCTTCGCTGAAAAACGGTCTGCTGCACATCGATCTGAAACGCGAGATTCCGGGGGCGATGAAGCCACGCAAGATCGCGATTGGTGATGGCGCCCAGATACAGGTGCCGCTGCAGATCGAAGGTGAAAAGCAGGTCGCGTAAGCGTTGATCAACGGAGGCGCAGGCGACGCCTGGCGTCGCCTGCGGAAAATAATGAAAACACTCGGTTTCGATAAGCCAGACTACTTCGGCGCTGCCGATCTGCGCATCTGCCAGAGCGTCTTCGATATCGTCGCTTCGAAAGCGGGAGTGGAGCCGACATCTGAGGAGGGCGAGCGCATCGCCGCCATCGTCGTGCAGCTCTATCGCCAAGGAGTGAAAAAGCCAGACCGGCTGCGGGTTTTGGTCGAGTCCGCCCGCGGGATTAATATTGCAAATGCTGCGTGAAAGCTGGGACGCCGCACGACAGCGGCGTCCTTCGTATCGCTGTGTGATTTGAGTCCCCGTCTTGAGGTCGCGGCTCAAGCCTTCGCACTATTGTCGTGAGGCGAATTGGCTCTGCATGAGCGGATACGCGCCCGGCGGGTTGATCCATCCGTCAATCTCAAAATCGTGGATGGCGGCTTGGCTGCCCTATCGCGGGTCCGAGATGCAAAGTTTCAGGTGCAGATTTCGGTTGGTGACGGTATCCACCCGCCAAGAGTTCCCCACCGCCAAAAATGGTGGTCTTTGCTCTTGGACTGAGTGCCTAGTGATAGATAGGCATTGCGCAGGCGTTCGCTTTCTTTAAAACGAAAGCAGATCGAAAGGCGCGCCTATGTTCTTGACCGACCGACAAACTGAAATCGTGGCGATTGCGAGATCGAGCGGCAGGGTTCTGGTCGAAGAACTCGCTTCGCGCTTTTCGGTGACACCGCAGACGATCCGCAAGGACCTGAACGATCTTTGCGATGCCCAAGTGCTGACGCGCATCCATGGCGGCGCCACATTCCCGAGCGGAACCGAGAACGTCAAATACGAGGCGCGCCGGCAGATCGCCGCGTCCGAGAAACAGGCGATCGGCACGGCTGCGGTCGAGCTGATTCCGAGCGGGGCATCGCTTTTCATCAATATCGGGACGACGACCGAGGCGGTAGGCGAAGCACTCGCCAACCATCACGAGCTGATGGTCATCACCAATAACATCAATGTTGCCAACAGGTTACGCTTGTTACCGGCAATCGAGGTGGTAATCGCCGGCGGTGTCGTGCGCGGTTCGGACGGCGGGATTGTCGGCGAAGCGGCTGTCGATTTCATCCGCCAGTTCAAGGTCGATTACGCCGTCATCGGCGCGTCGGCGATCGACGTGGACGGCGCGCTTCTCGACTATGATTTTCGCGAGGTCAAGGTCGCCCAGGCGATCATCGCCAATGCCCGGCATGTCATTCTCGTTGCCGATTCCACCAAGTTCGAACGCACCGCGCCGGTCAGGATCGGCCAGCTTTCCCAGGTTCACACCTTCATAACCGACCACTGTCCGGTGCCGTCGATCCGCAATCTCTGCCTCGAAAACAATGTGAAGCTTATCGAAACGAACGGCAGGTTTCGCTGAGGGCGAGGCAGGAAGCCGCTCCGAAATGATAATCCGCGAAACATTCGTTTGACATTCGTATTCCTTTCGTTTTAACTGCCTTCACTTTCGCAATCGCGCAAATTTGTGCGATGCGAAATCACGCGCAGGCTCGGAGGGGCAATTGGGCCGGGAGATCTACGACATATTCGTCATCGGTGGCGGCATTAACGGCTGCGGCATTGCGCGCGATGCTGTCGGGCGCGGCTATGCCGTCGCGCTGGCGGAGATGAACGATTTCGCCTCCGGCACCTCGTCGGGCGCCACCAAGCTGATCCATGGCGGGTTGCGGTATCTCGAGCATTATGAATTTCGCCTGGTGCGTGAATCGCTGATGGAGCGCGAAATCCTCTGGGCGATGGCGCCGCATATCATCTGGCCGCTGCGCTTCGTGCTGCCCTACCACAAGGGCGGCATCCGGCCGGCCTGGCTGATCCGGCTCGGCCTCTTCCTTTACGACCATCTCGGCGGCCGCAAGCTGCTCCCGGCGACCGCGGTGCTCGACATGCGTCGCGACCCGGCTGGCAAGCCGCTGAAGGCGCTGTTTACCAAGGCCTTCGAATATTCCGACGGCTGGGTCGATGACGCCCGCATGGTGGTGCTGAATGCCCGCGATGCCGCCGACAAGGGGGCGACCATCATGCCGCGCACCAAGGTGGTGTCGGCAAGACGCGAAAACGGCCTCTGGCACATCGAGACCACCGATACAGTCACCGGCCGCAATGACAGCCACCAGGCCCGCATGCTGGTCAATGCCGCCGGCCCCTGGGTCGACCATGTCATCCGCTCCGCCTTTGGCCAGAACGAGGCTCACCACGTTCGTCTCGTCCAAGGCAGCCATATCGTGGTGAAGAAGAAGTTCGACGACCCTCGCGCCTATTTCTTTCAGAATCCCGATAACCGCATCATCTTCGCCATTCCCTATGAGGGCGACTTCACCCTGATCGGCACCACCGATCGCGATTACACCGCTGATCCCAGGGATGTCCGGATCTCCGAGGAGGAGACCGTCTATCTCTGCAATGCCGCCTCGGAATATTTCAAGGAGCCGGTCAGGCCGGAGGATATCGTCTGGACTTATTCGGCGGTCCGGCCGCTTTATGACGACGGCGCCTCGAAGGCGCAGGAGGCGACGCGCGACTACGTGCTGAAGCTGGAGGGCGAAGGAAATGCGGCGCCGCTGCTCAACGTCTTCGGCGGCAAGCTCACCACCTATCGCCGGCTTTCCGAACACGCGCTGGAGAAGATCGGCGCTGCGATCGGCGTCAAGGGCGCCCCGTGGACGGCCAAAAGCCATCTGCCCGGCGGTGACTTCCCGGTCCGGGGATACGATGCCGAGGTCGCCGATCTGAAACGGCGTTATCCGTTCCTCGCCGATCGGCATGCCCGCCGGCTGGTCCGCCGCTACGGCACGAGGACAAGGGCACTGCTCGGCGAAGCCCGCGGCCTCGACGATCTCGGACGGCTGTTCGGCGGTGATCTCTACGAGGCCGAGGTCACCTATCTCGTTGAACATGAATGGGCCCGGCACGCCGAAGACGTGTTGTGGAGAAGGACAAAGGATGGTCTGCGCCTTTCGAAGGAGCAGGCTCAGTCACTGGAGGAGTACATGGCTGCCATACCGGCGATGGTCGGTTAGGCGGCGTGTGGTCCCCGCTGCGTGGAGGCACGGGAACAGGAATGCTGGAACTGCGGAAGGCCGCAAAGATGGTGGGAGGAGACTATCATATCCACCCGACCGATCTTGTTTTTGAAAGAGGAACGCTGAACGTTCTGCTTGGGCCGACCTTGTCGGGCAAGACTTCGTTGATGCGTCTGATGGCCGGCCTTGATCGGCCGACAACCGGTACGATCCATTTTGATGGTGCTGACGTGACAGGTATGCCTGTCCAGAAGCGCAACATCGCCATGGTCTACCAGCAGTTCATCAATTATCCGGCATTGACGGTCTACGAGAATATTGCCTCGCCGCTGCGGATTGCCGGCAAGGATGCCAAGGTCATCGATCTGGAGGTGCGCAAGGCTGCAGAACTTCTGAAACTCGGTCCCTATCTCGATCGCACGCCGCTCAACCTCTCGGGCGGCCAGCAGCAACGCACGGCGCTTGCCCGTGCACTGGTGAAGAATGCGAGCCTTGTCTTGATGGACGAGCCGCTTGCCAACCTCGACTACAAGCTGCGTGAGGAACTGCGGCAGGAATTGCCGCGGATCTTCGCGCTGTCCGGCGCGATCTTCGTCTATGCCACGACGGAACCCTCCGAAGCCTTGTTGCTGGGTGGCAATACGGCAACGCTCAGCGAGGGCCGGATCACCCAGTTCGGCCCGACGGTCGAGGTCTATCGCCATCCGTTCGATCTGACGACGGCGAAAACCTTTGCCGATCCGCCGCTGAATTTTATTGATCTGGTCAAAGCGGAAGGCAATTTCCTGCGCGACGGCGCTCTGATTTTTGCCGTGCCGCCGCATCTTCAGAATGTGCCGGACGGGCCGGCAACCGTAGCGTTTCACCCGCATCATCTTGCACCGACCGCCCAGACGGCTGGTTCGGCGCGGATGACGGCGCGAACACAGGTTTCGGAGATCACCGGGTCGGAAAGTTTTGTCCACCTGCAATTTGCCGACACCCGCTGGGTGATGCTTGCGCACGGCATCCACAATATCGAGCCGGACACGGACATCTCCGTTTTCATCGATACGCGCCACCTGATGGCATTCGGCGCGGACGGCCGGGCAATCACCACCGCCAGGCAAGGGGGCTAGGAGAAAATCATGGCACGTGTCACCCTCGATCATATTCGCCATGCCTATGGGCCGAACCCGAAGAGCGAGAAGGACTACGCTCTCAAGGAAGTGCATCACGAGTGGAACGACGGCGGCGCCTATGCGCTCCTCGGACCTTCGGGCTGCGGAAAGACCTCGCTGCTCAATATCATTTCCGGCCTCATTCAGCCGTCAGAAGGGCGAATTCTCTTCGACGGACAGGACGTCACGAACCTGCCGACGCAGCAGCGAAATATCGCGCAGGTCTTCCAGTTTCCGGTCATCTACGACACGATGACGGTCTACGATAACCTCGCCTTTCCCCTGCGCAACCGCGGCGTGGCCGAGGCGGATGTCGACCGGCGTGTCCGCGAAATCCTCGAAATGATCGACCTTTCCGGCTGGGCAAAGCGGCGCGCGCGCGGCTTGACGGCGGACCAAAAGCAGAAGATTTCACTCGGCCGCGGCCTCGTTCGCTCGGATGTGAACGCCATTCTCTTTGACGAGCCGCTCACTGTTATCGATCCGCATATGAAATGGGTGCTGCGATCGCAGTTGAAGCGGCTGCATAAGCAGTTCGGTTTTACCATGGTCTATGTCACGCATGACCAGACGGAGGCGCTGACCTTCGCCGACAAAGTCGTGGTGATGTATGACGGCGAGATCGTGCAGATCGGCACGCCGGCCGAACTCTTCGAGCGTCCGAGCCATACCTTCGTCGGCTACTTCATCGGTTCGCCGGGCATGAACTTCATGCCGGCCAAGGTGGAGGGCAATACGGTTCGCGTCGGCGAGCACGCGCTGACGCTCGACTATGCGCCAAAGACTTCGTCAGCGGCCAAGGTAGAGCTTGGAATCCGGCCCGAATTTATCCGGATCGGCCGCGAGGGCATGCCTGTGACGGTCAGCAAGGTGGAAGATATCGGCCGGCAGAAGATCGTCCGCGCACAGTTTGCCGGCCAGCCGATCGCAATCGTCGTTCCTGAGGACGAGGAAATTCCGGCTGATCCCCGAGTGACCTTCGAGCCATCGGGCATCAGTATCTATGCCGACTCTTGGCGCGCCGGACGGGAGGCTTGATCATGGAAAAAACCTGGAACAACAAAGCCTGGTTTCTGGTTCTGCCGGTCCTCGTGCTGGTGGCTTTCTCGGCTGTCATTCCCTTGATGACGGTTGTGAACTATTCCGTTCAGGACACTTTCGGAAACAACCAGTTCTTCTGGAACGGAACCGACTGGTTTATCGAAATCCTGCATTCCGACCGTTTCTGGGCCGCCCTGCAGCGAAACCTGATTTTTTCGCTGATCATCCTCGCGCTGGAGATCCCGCTCGGTATCTTCATTGCGCTCAACATGCCGAAATCAGGCATCGGCGTGCCGGTTTGCCTGGTTCTGATGGCACTGCCGCTGTTGATCCCGTGGAACGTGGTCGGCACGATCTGGCAGGTGTTCGGCCGCAACGACATCGGTTTGTTCGGCTATTACGTCAACGCCCTCGGCATCGATTACAACTATGTGCAGGATCCGCTCGACGCCTGGGTGACGATCATCATCATGGATGTCTGGCACTGGACGAGCCTGGTCGTCTTGCTCTGCTATGCCGGCCTCGTTTCCATTCCGGATGCTTTCTATCAGGCAGCCAAGATCGACGGTGCGTCCCGTTGGGCGGTGTTCCGCTATATCCAGCTGCCGAAGATGAAGCGCGTTCTGCTGATCGCCGTGCTGCTGCGTTTCATGGATAGTTTCATGATCTACACCGAGCCTTTTGTCGTCACCGGCGGCGGTCCAGGCAACTCGACCACTTTCCTGTCGATCGATCTGGTCAAGACCGCCCTGGGGCAGTTTGACCTCGGTCCGGCAGCTGCCATGTCGCTGATCTATTTCCTGATCATCCTGTTGCTTTCGTGGGTGTTCTACACCGTCATGACCAGCCACGACGCGGAGAATTGATATGAGCGCCTCCAACGAAACGACAGCCAGCCGAAACGTCCCAGGCGTTACCAGTGTCGCAAGCGGGCTCTCCGCCGATGAGGTCAGCCGTCTGATGCGCCGGCGCGGCGAGGAATCGCGCTGGTGGTGGCTGGTTCCGACCATCTATATCATCGTGCTGCTGCTGCCGATCTATTGGCTCGTCAACATGAGCTTCAAGACCAATGCGGAAATCGTCAATTCTCTGACGCTTTATCCTCATAACCCGACGATCGCCAATTACGTGACGATCTTCACCGAGAAGGCGTGGTATTCCGGCTATATCAATTCGATCAGCTATGTCGTCATGAACATGGTGATCTCGGTGGCAGCCGCGCTGCCGGCAGCCTATGCCTTCTCCCGATATCGGTTCCTCGGCGACAAGCATCTGTTCTTCTGGTTGCTGACCAACCGGATGGCGCCGCCGGCAGTCTTTGCCCTGCCATTCTTCCAGCTCTACTCGGCCTTTGGACTGATCGATACGCATATCGCCGTGGCATTGGCGCATTGCCTCTTCAACGTCCCGCTGGCGGTCTGGATCCTTGAAGGCTTCATGTCCGGCGTGCCGAAGGAAATCGACGAGACGGCCTATATCGATGGCTACTCCTTCCCACGGTTCTTCCTGAAGATCTTCACGCCGCTGATTGCGAGCGGCATCGGTGTCGCCTGTTTCTTCTGCTTCATGTTCTCTTGGGTCGAGTTGCTGATCGCACGAACGCTGACGACGACCGACGCGAAGCCGATCGCCGCCACCATGACCCGCACCGTCTCTGCCTCAGGCATGGATTGGGGCCTGCTCGCCGCCGCGGGTGTTCTGACCTTGATCCCGGGGGCGCTGGTGATCTGGTTTGTGCGCAATTACATCGCCAAGGGCTTTGCCCTGGGGAGGGTTTGATGAGCTTTTCGCTTCCCGATTTTTCATGGATGGCATGGACCTGGCCGACGGCCGCTTTCTTCATCGTCATCGTATTGCTGCTGATCGGCATGGGTGTCTGGGAATATGCGGTCCCGGGCGGCAACCCCCGGATCGGAATCCTGCGCTTCGAGACGACGCGCGGTGACCGGCTTTTCCTTTCGCTGCTCGGCAGCGCCTTTATCCATCTTGCCTGGCTTGGTCTCGCGGGATCAAGCCTCTGGTGGGCTCTCGCTCTCTCCGTCGTCTACGCCATCGGCGTATTCCGTTACGTGTGAGGCAAACTGATGCAGACGGCCGGGGATTTTTCTGGCCGCCTGAGACGTGAAGACTGCAATCGCAAACCCTGGGAGGATATTATGCGAAGGCATTTATTGACGACGACAGCAGCGGTACTGCTGGCCATGACCGGGTCGGCCTATGCCGGCATGGACGAGGCAAAGACTTTCCTGGATAAAGAGGTCGGCGACATGTCGACGCTCTCTCGCGCCGACCAGGAAAAGGAAATGCAGTGGTTCGTCGATGCTGCGAAGCCCTTCGCCGGCATGGAGATCAAGGTCGTTTCGGAAACCTTGACCACTCACCAGTATGAGTCCCAGGTTCTGGCTCCGGCCTTTACTGCGATCACCGGCATCAAGGTCACTCACGACGTCATTCAAGAGGGTGACGTTGTCGAGAAGATCCAGACTCAGATGCAGACCGGTCAGAACCTTTATGACGGCTGGGTCAACGACTCCGACTTGATCGGTACGCATTGGCGCTATCAGCAGGTGCGCAACCTGACCGACTGGATGGCCGGCGAAGGCAAGGACGTTACCAACCCCGGCCTCGATATCGACGACTTCATCGGCACCAAGTTCACGACCGCGCCTGACAAGAAGCTCTACCAGCTTCCCGACCAGCAGTTCGCCAACCTCTATTGGTTCCGCTACGACTGGTTCAACGACGAGAAGAACAAGGCCGACTTCAAGGCGAAGTACGGCTACGACCTCGGCGTTCCGGTCAACTGGTCGGCCTATGAGGACATCGCCGAATTCTTTACCGGCCGTGACGAGAACGGCAAGAAGGTCTTCGGCCACATGGACTACGGCAAGAAGGACCCGTCGCTCGGCTGGCGCTTCACCGACGCCTGGCTTTCCATGGCAGGCAACGGTGACAAGGGTCTTCCGAACGGTCTTCCGGTCGACGAATGGGGTATCAAGGTCGACGAAAAGTCGCGTCCCGTCGGCTCATGCGTCGCGCGCGGCGGTGACACCAACGGCCCGGCTTCCGTCTACTCGATCCAGAAGTATCTCGATTGGTTGAAGGCCTACGCACCGCCGGAAGCTCAGGGCATGACCTTCTCGGAATCCGGTCCGGTTCCGGCACAGGGTAACGTCGCGCAGCAGATCTTCTGGTACACGGCCTTTACCGCAGACATGGTCAAGCCTGGCCTGCCTGTCATGAACGAAGACGGTACGCCGAAATGGCGCATGGCACCGAGCCCGCATGGCGTTTACTGGAAAGACGGCATGAAGCTCGGCTATCAGGACGTCGGCTCCTGGACGCTGATGAAATCGACCCCGACGGACCGTGCGAAGGCCGCCTGGCTCTATGCACAGTTCGTGACCTCGAAGACGATTGACGTGAAGAAGAGCCAGCTCGGTCTCACCTTCATTCGCGAATCCACCATTCGCGATAAGAGCTTTACGGAGCGTGCTCCGAAGCTTGGCGGTCTGATCGAGTTCTATCGTTCGCCTGCGCGTGTTCAGTGGTCGCCAACCGGCACCAACGTTCCCGACTATCCGAAGCTGGCTCAGCTTTGGTGGCAGGCAATCGGCGATGCGTCTTCCGGTGCGAAGACACCGCAAGAAGCCATGGATTCTCTTTGCGGCGAGCAGGAGAAGGTCATGGGCCGTATCGAGAAATCCGGCGTCCAGGGCGACATCGGCCCGAAACTCGCCGAAGAGCATGATCTCGCTTATTGGAACGCGGATGCGGTGAAGAAGGGCAACCTTGCGCCGCAGCTGAAGATTGAGAACGAGAAGGAAAAGCCGGTCACCGTCAACTACGACGAACTCGTCAAGAGCTGGCAGTCGAAGTAAGGCGGACCTCCCGGCCGGAAGCGACGAGGCTTCCGGCCGTCACTCCCCGCCACCGGCCACGGCCGGTGGCAACCACAATCTTCTCTCATGAAATCTCCGCATCCGCCCTCTTTGCCGGGCGGCGCGGTTTCGTGCGAGCCGGAGACGGATATGAGCGGCTATATTCTTTCAATCGACCAGGGCACGACGTCGTCGCGTGCGATCATCTTCGATGGTCGCATGAAAATGGCCGGCTCGGCCCAAGCGGAGATCGCCCAATATTACCCGCAGCCCGGTTGGGTGGAGCATGACGCCACTGAGATCTGGCAGTCCGTCATCGATACCGTGCGCAAGGCGATTGCCGATGCCGGTCTTGAAGCCGCCGCCATTGCCGCGATCGGCATCACCAATCAGCGCGAGACGGCGGTCGTCTGGGACCGACGGTCGGGCGCGCCGCTTCACCGGGCGATCGTCTGGCAGGACAGGCGCACGGCCGAAATGTGCGAGAGCCTGAAGGCCGACGGATACGAGAAGCTGTTTTCCGCCAAGACCGGCCTGCTGCTCGACCCCTATTTCTCCGGAACCAAGCTGCGCTGGCTGCTCGACAATGTCGACGGCCTGCGGGAGAAGGCGGAGGCGGGCAACGTCTGCTTCGGCACGATCGACAGCTGGCTGATCTACAATCTGACTGATGGTCGTGTGCACGCCACCGATGCGACCAACGCGTCGCGAACGCTGCTTTATAATATCGACGACGGCGTTTGGGACGAGGAGCTGCTCGGCATTCTCGGCATCCCGGCCGTGATGCTTCCCGAAGTCCGGGAATGCGCCGATGATTTCGGCCGTGTCGATAAGACCCTGTTCGGTGCGGAGCTTCCGATCCTCGGCGTCGCCGGCGACCAGCAGGCGGCGGCCGTGGGCAATGCCTGCTTCGAGCCCGGCATGATGAAATCCACCTATGGCACCGGCTGCTTTGCCCTGCTGAACACCGGCAGGGATCGTGTTTCCTCCTCCAACCGGATGCTGACGACGATCGCATACAGGCTCGATGGAGAGACGACCTATGCGCTCGAAGGTTCGATCTTCATCGCCGGTGCCGCCGTGCAATGGCTGCGCGACGGGCTCGGCATCATCGGCCAGGCGTCGGAGGCGGGCGTGCTCGCAGCCAAAGCCGATCCGGGGCAGCAGGTCTATATCGTCCCGGCCTTCACCGGCCTCGGCGCACCCTACTGGGATCCGGCCGCACGCGGTGCGATCTTCGGCCTGACGCGAAACAGCGGACCGGCGGAATTTGCCCGCGCCGTGCTCGAATCCGTCGCCTACCAGACACTCGATCTGCTGGTGGCGATGAAGAAGGACTGGGGCGTCAACCAGCTTGAAACCGTGCTGCGCGTCGATGGCGGCATGGCGGCTTCGGATTGGACGATGCAGTGCCTGGCCGACATGACCGGAAATCCCGTCGACCGGTCGGCGATCCGCGAGACGACGGCGCTGGGTGCCGCCTGGCTTGCCGGCTCGAAAGCCGGCATCTGGCCCGGCAGGCGGGATTTTGCGCAGGCCTGGGCCTGCGACCGCCGCTTCAACCCCTCGATGGAGGAGGGTGAACGGCAGGCCAAGATCATCGGCTGGAAGAATGCCGTCTCGCGGATGATTTCGGACGCCTCGGCGGGCTGACACCTGTCCTGGATGCGGCTGTCTCTTATACGCTGCCGGCGGCTTTCCTGTTGATGAAGCTGAGAGCCAGCACGGCGAAGATCAGCGTTCCCGTGCCGACCTGCTGCCAGTAAAAATTCAGATCGGTCAACAGCAGCCCGTTGGCGACGATCCCGAGCAGCAGTGCGCCGAGAACGGTGCCGCCGACATTCGGCCGCCCGAGCGGGCTGAGCGTCGTGCCGATGAAGGTTGCGCCGATGGCGTTCAGCAGGAAGGCATTGCCCGAGGAGGGGATGTAGGTGGTGACGGTCGCGGTCAGGATCAGACCGGCGATTGCCGCGATCAGCCCGACCAGGATAAAGGTCACCGCGACATGGGCCGGTGCTGCGATGCCGGAATAGCGCACGACGCCCGGCTGGATGCCGATCGACAGAATGACGCGGCCGAACCGTGTGCGGGCAAAAACGACCGCGGCGGCCGCGATGATGACGATGGCAATGGCAAGTGGCATGGGAAAGCCGCCGATCGCACCGTGGCCGAGGAAGCGGAAGGCTTCCGGCACGCGGTTCGGCGGCAGATAGACCGGATTGCCGCCATTGGTCAGCAATTGCTGGACGCTGCGGCCGATGAACAATGTGCCGAGCGTTGCCAGGAACGGCGACACGCCGATCCCGGAGATCAGAAATGCGTTGAAGGCGCCGACGAACGCTCCGGCGGCCAGCCCCGCGAGCGCGGCGATCGCCACCGGCTGTCCGGCAAGCACGAGTGAGACGAAGGCGAAGCTCGCAAAATCCATCGCCGTGCCCACCGACAGATCGATGCCGCCCGACGCGACCGCGAAGGTCATGGCAATCGAGACGATGACAAGCAGCGTAAAATTGTTGACCAGGATGCTTTGTAGGTTCACAGGCGTCAGGAATGTCGGCGTTGCCACGGAAAAGGCGGCAAAGACCGCAATCAGCGCGAGGATCAGCCCATAGCGCAGCAGGCCGCCTGTGATAAGGCGCGGCAGGCCTGTCGTCTTGGCGGGGGTAGTGGTCTGGAGCGACATGGTCAGGCCTCCTGCCGGCGCAGCAGCGTGGTCGCGGAAACGACGATGAGAATGAGTACGCCCTGGACGCCGCTGACGAGCGTGCTCGATATGTTCAGCAGCTGAAAGCCATTGGTGAGGAAGCCGACCAGCAGCGCGGAAAGCAGCGTCCCTGTGACGGTCGGAACCAGCCGGCGCGAAAACACCGCGCCGAGGAGGGCCGTCACGACAACAGGCAGCAGCATCTCGCCGGCACCGGTCGTGCTGCCGCTGAGATAGGAAACGGACAGGATGCCGGCGATGCCGCCGCAAAGGCCGCTGGTGACGAAGGCGCCGGCGAGCAGGCGGCGAAGCGGCAAGCCGGCGGCACGCGCCGCATCTGGAAACTCACCGACGGCATAGAGACGCAGCCCGAGCGGCGTATATTGCACGATCGCCGTCGCAATGGCCGTGAAGCCGAGGAGCACATAGGCAAGAACCGGTATGCCGAAAGGATCCGAAGCCGAAAGCGCCGATAGGAAAGGCGTCGAGGCCGGCAGGACGGTATTGCTCGTCAGCACCAGTTCCAGGCCGGCGACGATATTCATGACGGCAAGCGTTGCGAGCAGCGGCACGATGCCGGCATAGACGACGGCAATGGCATTGACCGAGCCGATCAGCGCGCCGGTGAGGATCGATGCCGCGATCGCTGTCGCATCGCCATAGCCGAGTTGCGTCAGGCTGGCATAAACGGCGGCGCTGAGGCCCATATTGGCCGCCAGCGACAGGTCGATGCCGCCGGTGACGACATTGGAGCCGCCGGCAATCAGCACGACCGTCAGTCCGATGGCAAGAACGCCCGAGATGGCCGATTGGCCAAGCACGTTGCCGATATTGCCGATGCTGAGGAAATAGGGCGCGGTCAGCGAGAAGATCAGCAGGATGGCGGCAAAAGCGATGAGCGAACCGAAGCGCAAAGCCGCAGCCGCAATATTGCCGTCCGGCCGGGCAGGCGATTCCCCAGCGGCAAAGCCGGAAGGCGTGAATTCCACTTCAGCCGACATGGCGCTGTCCCTTGGATGATCCGGTCGATTGCGCCAGCACGGCATCCGCGCTGGTTTCCGAGGAGATGAATTCGCGCACCACGCGGCCGCGGAAAAGCACGAGGATGCGATCGGTGATGCCGACGAGTTCGGGCAGATCCGAAGACAAGACGATCACGCCGGCGCCGCGCGCGGCAAGTTCGCCGATCAGCCTGTAGATCTCGACCTTGGAGCCGATGTCGACGCCGACCGTCGGCTCGTCGAGGAGATAGACCTCGGAGCGACGGCTCAGCCATTTGGCGATGGCGATCTTCTGCTGGTTGCCGCCCGAAAGCGTGCGCAGCAAAGCATCGCGGCCATTGGTTTTCACCTGGAGCCGCGCAATCAGCGCTTCGACCTCGCTTTGCTCGCGTCTGCGATCGAGAAAGCCGAAACGTGTGAAGCGGCCAAGGCTCGAAAGGCTGATATTTTCCGCGACGCTGAGGTCGACCGCCACCCCGTGGCGGCGGCGATCTTCCGGCACCAGCGCGATTTCGCGGCCGGCTGCCTGCGTCGGATTGGTGAAACGGGCAGGCTTGCCGTTGATTTCGATGCGGCCGGAAGCCGGTGTCTCCAGCCCGAAGAGAGTGCGAACCAGCTCCTTTGCGCCGGAGCCGAGCAGCCCGGTGAGGCCGAGCACCTCGCCGCGGCGAAGCGTGAAGCTGATGTCGCTGTATTTTCCCGGCGCCGACAGCTGCTCGACCTTGAGGATCTCCTCACCGGGCGTCACCTCAGGCTTCGGAAACATTTCCTTGATATCGCGCTCGACCATCAGCCGGGCGATCGCTGCGGCCGACGTCTCTCGGATCGGCAAGGAGGCGACATCAAGCCCGTTGCGCAGCACGGTGACCTGGTCGCAGCGTTCCTCGATTTCATTCAGATAGTGCGAGATATAGATGATGGTGACGCCTTCGTCGCGCAGGCGGCGGATCAGCCGGAAGAGGATCTCGGCCTCGCGGGCCACCAGGGCGGCCGTCGGTTCGTCGAAGACCAGCACCTTCGGCTGGTTGAGGAGAGCGCGGGTGATTTGCACGATCTGCTTTTCGGCAGTCGACAATTCGCCGATCAGGGCGGTGTTCGGCAGACGAAGACCGAAATAATCGTTGAGAATATCGGATGCGCGGCGCTGCATCTGCCGCCGGTCGAGGAACGGTGTGCCTGATATCCGCGGTTCCCGGCCGAGGAAGAGAGCTTCGCCGACGGTGAAAGTCGACACCAGCAGCCGGTCCTGGTGAATGAAGTGGATGCCGAGCTCTTCGGCAAGATGCGGCGTCAGCCTGTCAAATATCTGCCCTTCGATTTCGATCCGGCCATCATCCGGCTGGTGAAGGCCGGCCAGCAGCTTGATAAGCGTCGATTTGCCGGCGCCATTTTGGCCGACGAGACCGTGAATGGTGCCGCGTTTGACGATCAGCGACGCACCGGCCAGCGCCTGCGCGCCGCCGAAGCGCTTGACGATGCCTTCGAAGCGGATGATGTCGTCGCGCGCCGTCACCGGCTGCTTCAAGGAAATGGCCGTCATAGGATTTCTCCGGTCATCTTGTCGGGGCGATCCAGCGAGGCCGGATCGCCAATCAGACAAGCTCAGCCGATGCCGAGCTTCTTGGTGACTTCGCCGACATTGGCCTTGTTGGCGAGAAGGGCGGGAACATATGTCTCGCGCGGCAGGGGCTGGCCGGCGAGCAGCCTGGCGACGTTGCGGATGGCGGTGAGGCCGATTTCCGCCGGCTGCTGCGCGACGTCAGCACCCGCCGGCGACTTTGGATCGGCGACAAGCTGCAGCACTTCAGGGCTGCCATCGACGCCGTAGGTGCGAATTTCGGTCCGCCCGGCCGCCGCCAAAGCCTGGGTGGCGCCAAGCTGCGGAATATCCCAGGCCGACCAAATCGCCTTGATCGAACCTTTTTCGGGATATTTGTTGAGGATTGTGGTGATCTGCGTGAAGGCATCCTGCACGGTGTTCGGGATGACGTCGCGCAGTTCCGGCTGGAGGATTTTCACCTTCGGGAAATATTTGACGACATTGACCAGTTGGTCATAGCGGATCGCGCAGGGGGTCACGCCATAGAAGCCGTTAAAGACGACGATATTGCCTTCACCGCCGATATCGGAGACGAGCTGCAGCGCCAGGTCCTTGCCGATGCCCCAGTTGTCGGAGGTGGTGTTGTTGATCGAATTGGTCGAGCCAACGTCGACGGTCAGAACCGGAATGCCGGCGTCACGCGCCTTCTTCAGCCAGGGGTCGATAACGCTGAGCGTGCCGAGGATTTGAACGATCGCATCCGGCTTCTGGGCGATCAGCGTCTGCAGCTGCGACACCAGCTTGCCGTCATTGCGCCCGGCATCGACGGCGATCGGCTCGCCGCCGAGGCGTTTTACCTCTTCGATCTGGGCATTATAGGCCCGCAGGTCGAAGAAATGATCGGTGCCGGTCGCGCTGATGGCGATGCGCTTGCCTTTTAGCGACAGTTCTTCGTCGGCTGCCAAAACCGCCTTCTGCCCGACCAGCGAAGCGCCGGCGACGGCGACCCCTGCCGCCGCGGACAGTTTCAACAGGTCTCGTCTTCCGAAGCGGGTTCCGGACTTTTCAATGCTCATGACCACTCTCTCCAATTATGTATGTCTATAAATTAAGTAGACTAATAAGAATGAGGAGAAAGGAATTTCCAAAAAGACCCTTTCTGAGAAAAAGAGTGAGCAGATCGCAAGCTCTTTCCTGGCCGGGTTTGCCGCAACGATCGATCGGCAGCTCGGTAATGACGCTCTTGATCATCGGCCCAGTTGAGACTAAATATAACCTCAAGTGAAAAAGGAGCCATTGTCATGATGGGATTTGCTGCCGTTGCCGACGTTCTCGGATTGCCTGCCAGGGAGCCGGCGTCGCGCTCTGCCTTCGGCCTGCTCTCCAGCATCGAGGCGGGGTTGCCGGTCAAGGCGCTTGACCGCATGGCGCTGCTTCTGGCCCCTGATGACACCCAGTTCAAATACCGGCTCGTTCCCAAGGCCACTTATGAGCGGCGCAAGTCCAAGCATCGGCTCTCCTCCGACGAGGGCATAAGGCTCGCCCGTCTGGCGCGGGTCTGGGGGCTGGCGCTCGATGTCTGGCAGACCGAGGCGGAGGCGCGGGATTTCCTGTTTCGCCCGCATGCGATGCTGGAGGACAGGCGGCCGATCGATGTCGTCATCCAGAGCGAGCTCGGCGGCGAGCTCGTGCTTGATATCCTTGGAAGCCTGAAATACGGCAGCGCTGCGTGAGCGCACAGCTTCTTGACCGCACGCTGACATCCGTCCGCATCGGCGACCCAAACGGAACCTACCCGATCTTCGATGCCACCGGCTCGACCATCGCGCCGGGGCGGTGGAACACCTTGGGCAGCCCGATCATCTATACGAGCGAACACTATTCGACGGCGCTGCTCGAAAAGCTCGTCCATGGCAGCGGCAGGCTGCCGCCCAACCAGCATTACGTTACGATATCAATGCCGCGCGGGCTCAGCTACGAGGTCTTGTCAGAGCCGGCGCTGCCTGGCTGGGACAGTATGCCGGCTGCTGTCAGCAAGACCTTCGGCGAAAAGTGGTGTCAGGAGAAGCGCAGCGCCATCCTGCTGGTGCCAAGCGTCGTTGCCCGCGTCGACCGCAACGTGCTGATCAATCCGGCCCACCCGGAATTCCCGTCGATTAGGGTCAGCCTCCACCAACCGGTCTTCTGATACGCTCGATTTTTCGCGCATCTCTCTTCCAACATAAATGCGGCGAGCTGCTGCCTTGGCTTCCACCACCGCCGCCTGGTCATGCTTCCGCACCCCTTTCGACCGTTGCGATCGCCCGGAGCGCGCAAGGTCCGCTCGTTCTATCTACTTAAAAGGTAATGCAAGTTTGGTGCGTGGCTATGACGCACGGCAGTCCAATTGACTGCCTAGACTTGCGCATGTATAGTTACTGATCCAATTCTGGAAATATAAGTAGAATACATGTATCATCTCGGCGAAGTTGTAATAAGGCGGCTGCAGCCAAAGTTGGTTAATTCGGTGAGGAAATTTGTTAGTAAAGGGCAGCCTTACATTATAATGGATTTCCCCTCCACTTACGATCCCGGCCACCACGCCAGTTGGTTAGGATTGGCAAAGGTATTGCAGGAAGTGACAGGGCGCCTGCCGGCACTTACTGGCGGCTCTCTTCAAAGTATTAACGCAATAAAATACACGCCTGGCGATGCTCCAATATTCATCTGCGGCTGGGCCGACTTCGGAGATGCAGGGACCGGAAGAGATGATATTCGCTATCGTTTGGCGTGCAAATATCCGGATCGAACCATCATTCAGATGCCTCAAACAATCGATTTCCCCAACGAGGCCCTTATGGAATACGCGAAACGTACCATTGGGAGGCATCGCAAATTTTTCTTTATGACGCGCGACCAGCAGAGTTTCGAGCTGGCAAAAGCCAACTTCGATTGCGATGTCGAGGCTGGCCCGGACACGGCATTCGGTATCGACCTGCTTAAACCGTTCGAAGCCGATCCTCTTAGGGCATTATACGTCATGCAGCCGTTTGGAGAGGACGACGTCGATATAGCTGACGCCCGGGCGATTGTCGACGGACCCCTCACCAATTGGATCAACGGTCCGGATAATTTGTCGCGCCTGCACAAGTCGAGTGTCCTCAAGGCCGTAATGCGCCGTGGCTTTAGCCGCTCCCAGATGGTGGCCCAACATCACGAGGATGTCGCTGCTCGGTATGTCGATTATGGCGCGAAGATGCTGTCCGGCGCGCAACGGATCATCACCAACCGTTTGCACGGTCATATTCTTTGTCTTTTGCTCAATAAGCCGCATGTCGCGGTTGCGAGAAACGGCAGCAAGCTCCACGACTTCATCAGTAGCTGGACTGGCGACAGTCTCCTGGTGGAGAAAGCGACAAACGCCAGTGAGCTTTTGGCGGCAATGTCCCGCCTTCCGTATGAGATGAACGGCGCTTGGTATAAGTCGAGCAGACCGATCGATCTGCGTCCCGGTCTTCCCGCCCCAGATCTCGTCCCTCATCCCTCTATAGTTTGATTGCCCGTAGGAGCTCAGTTTTGTCGGTTGCACGAGACGACGATATTCTATTCAGCCATGTCAGTAAGAACCGATCCGCCGCAGCCGTAACGGGTGCCTTCTGGTCGGCGATGAGTACGCTTATTCCGACGGTCCTCACCTTTGCAGTTTTCGTGGTGACGTCTCGCGTTCTCCAACCCCAGGATTTCGGACTTGTCGCCCTGGCATTCAGCATCGTGTCGTTTGCAGGCAGTTTTGGGCCGACGGCGTTTGGCGAAGCAATCATACAGAGAGCCGAAATAAGGCGTAGCCATCTCGATACCATATTCCTGCTTTCCCTTGTCTTTTCATTTTTGATCTACGGAGTTTTGTGCATAGCCGCCTCGCCGATCGCGGCATATGTGGGGCATAAGGAGATCACACCCCTTATCTACATCATAGGGCTGAAGGTCTTCTTCGACTTCACCGCCATCGTTCCGAATGCGATTGTCAATAGAAAGATGTCATTCCATCTGGTGGCGGTCCGGACTGTCATCGCCACGATCACTTCCGCTTGCATTTGCCTTGTCTTGGTTCTCGCGGGCTTCGGTTTGTGGGCGCTTGCGATTGCTCAGATCGCGGCCACGGCGGCATCGTGCGGCGCTGCTTTCTGGGGTGCGGGGTGGTCGCCTGGGCTTCACGTGAAGAGAGAAAGCTTGAACGATCTCCTTCACTACGGCTTTTTTGCATCCGGCACTCGCTTTTTACAGACGATGAGCTTGGACAACTTGCTGATAGGCGTGCTTCTGAGTCCGTCAGCGCTCGGTATCTATAATTTTTCCAAGCGCCTGTTCGATATGATCAATAACGTCATCGCCGGGGGCCTAACATCTGTCACGCACGTCTTGCTTTCTTCATTGCGGGCCGATCCGAAGAAAGTTCGAGAAGCATTTCTCATGGCAACGTTTGGTTGCGCTCTGGTTTCTTACCCCGTATTCATCGGCCTTGCCGCAGTTGCCGATGATGCGATCACCACAATTTTCGGCGCGCATTGGATCGAAGCCGTTTGGCCAGTCCGATTCTACTGCGTCATCGGGTTGATGGCTGGGATCGGCTACGTCCAGGCATCCTTGATAAAGAGCCAGGGGGAGATGGATTGGTGGTTCTACTACCAACTGGCCCGAAATCTCCTCACGCTCGCGACGATCGCAGTTCTTTATCCTTATGGCGTCACAACGATTGTTTTCGCCATTATGATCGAAGTGCTGTTGTTTTGGCCGATCACCAGCTGGAAGATTTCGCGGCATATAGAGCTGAGTGTCGGGGCCTATCTGATGCAATTCCTGCGGCCAAGCCTGGCTTGTGCGGGAATGGTTGCCGTCGTTTTGCTCCTGCATGTATCGCTCATTCATTGGTCGCCTTATCCGCGTTTGGCAGTGGAAATCGTTGCAGGCGGGACTGCGTATTGCTGCCTGATATTTGTTCTGTGCAGGGCTCGCTTGAATGTCTTGATCGGCAGCATAAAGCAGGTACGACAGCGCAAAACCAATAAGGACGCGATGTCGACTCTATAGCCCGTCAATCCGCATTGGGCTCCCACCTATGCGGTTGGAGCCCAATGCTGTTCAGGCTCTCCAGAATAAAGTGTCATAGGATAATCGATAAGATGACCAGTCTCGACCGCGGTTATGCGCCACCGGCGATTGACAACCCAAGGGTCCCGATTACCGGCCGCAGCCGTTATTATTCTCTCGACGCAATGCGCGGGTTTGCCGCCATCTGCGTTGTGGCTACACATTTCCAGGAGAGATATGCCCCGTCTGCTTATCTGGCAGTCGATTTTTTCTTCGTTCTCAGCGGGTTTATTATCGCGGACATTTATGGAAAACGGCTTTCGCGCGGCCTGCCGTTCCAGTCGTTCATGATGGCGCGAATCAAGCGTCTTTATCCGCTTTATCTGATCGGAATTTTGGTCGGTCTCGTACAAATCATTCTGCTGACAAGCTGGGGGCTGAGAGGTCAAAGTGTCGTTGACCTGCTGGTTTCGACAGTTGCCAACGGGGCTTTCCTGCCCAGCCCGATGTATTTCCTTCAAACGAGCCCGATGCAGGGGATGTTTCCAATCAATGGCCCAGCATGGTCGATGTTCTGGGAACTGTTGGTGAACATAGTCTTCGCATTATGGCTTTTCCGGCTCCCGACCCGCGCCCTTTGCCTCGTTGCCTTCGTGTCCGCTGCAGTATTGGTTTGTGTCGGTTTTAAGTACGGCCTGTTGAATATCGGCTGGGAGTGGCCTTCCGCGGTAGGTGGGCTCCCAAGGGTGATGTTTTCATTTACTGCGGGGGTGGTGATCAGCCGTCTATTCGGCGGCATGCCCGCCTGGAGGAAGGGTTGGGTCGCCATCGTGCCGTGCCTTCTTCTGATGATCTGCATCGCAGCGCCGGTTCCCTTGATGCTGCGGCCTTATTACGATTTGACGTTCGCGATGGCCCTGGCGCCTTTCATCGTGATGCTTGGCCTCTTTTTGGAGATGCCAGCGAAAGCAGAGGCGTTGGCGACGTGGATCGGGTATATATCCTACCCTGTCTACATCTTACACCGAGGTGTGATCGGTGTTTTCAAGCCAATTGCCGGGTCGCTCGGGTTGAATGGCCCTCTCGCCTTCTTCGCGCTTCTCAGCGCAGTCGTCTGTTTCGCCTATGTAACGGCTCGTCTCGTAGACAAAACGATGGCTATGCGGACCCGCCGAGCTCAATAACATCCCGCCGCGGTGAACGCGCCATCAGCCGGGCATAGGCGATGGCCGAGAGCATGTTGACGTGGTTGGCCTTTCCCGTGCCGGCAATGTCGAAGGCGGTGCCGTGGTCGACCGAGACGCGGTCGATTGGCAGGCCGAGCGAGACGTTGACCGCCGTCTCGAAGGCGACGAGCTTGATCGGGATGTGGCCCTGGTCGTGATATTGGGCAATGACGAGGTCGAAGGCGCCGTTATAGGCGCGGGCAAACACCGTGTCGGCGGAGATCGGGCCGACGACGTCGATGCCTTTCGCCTGCGCCTGCTCGACGGCGGGTGCCAGGAATTCAGTATCCTCGGTGCCGAACAGGCCGTTTTCGCCGCAATGCGGATTGAGGCCGGCAACGGCGATGCGCGCCTTCTTGCCAAGACGCAGAAAGTGGCGGTGGCCGGCTTCGATGGTGGCGAGAACCCGTTCGGTCTTGGCGCGTTCGATCGCGCCCTTCAGCGAGATGTGGGTGGAGACGTGGATGGTGTTCAGCCGCTCGGAGGCAAGCAGCATGAAGGAACTCTTCGAGCCGGTCAGATGGGCGAGAAGCCCGGTGTGGCCGTCATGGTGATGCCCGGCAAGGTTCATTGCCTCCTTGTTGATCGGCGCGGTGACGATGACATCGGCTTCCCCAGATAGGGCAAGATCGACGGCGCGGGTGATATAGCGCACCGAGGCGTCGCCGGCGACGGGGCTGACCTTGCCGATCTCCGGCAGAGCCGCGCCGAGCGCAACTTCATCGACGGCAATCCTGTCGTGGCTAGCGGCATCGGCCGGCGCGAATGTCAGGCCGGTGCCGCAGACGCGATCGGCGCGCTCCAGCGCTTCGACATTGCCGACGATGACGAAATCGCAGCGCTCTTCGCTCGGAAGAGCCGCCAGGGCCTTGACGATCACCTCGGGGCCGACGCCGGCGGGATCGCCGAGCGTCACCGCGACTTTCGCATTCCTGTCCATCGTCAAAATCCCTTCTAGAACGCGGCTGTGTAGATCGAGCGAATGTCGGCACGCGTGAGATCGCGCGGATTGTTGTCGAGCAGGCGGCGGATGGCAAAGGCATCGTCGGCCATGGCGTCGAGGTCGCTTTCCGGCACACCGAGGGCGGAGAGTTTCATCTCGATGCCGAGCTCGGCGCAGAAAGCGTAGGCCGCATCGAAGACGGATGCGATGTTGTCAGAGGTCCGGCGCCCGAGTGCTTCCATCACCGCTTTCGTCTTCTCTTGAGCCGACGGCGTGTTGAAGGCGAGCACATGCGGGAAGATCAGCGCATTCGCAGCGCCATGCGCCACATGCCAACGCGTGCCGAGGGGATAGGCGAGCGCATGGCCGCCGGCGGTGTTGACCGGGCCGAGGCAGAAGCCGCCGTAAAGCGAGGCGAGCGACAGGCCGGCGCGCGCTTCGGCGTCGTTGCCGTCCTTGACGGCGCGGGCGAGATATTTGCCGACCAGCCGCGTTCCCTCGATCGCATAGATATCGACCATCGGGTGGGCCTTGCGGTTGGTGAAGGCCTCGACGCAATGGGCCATGGCATCGACGCCGGTGGCGGCCGTGGTGTGCGCCGGCACGGTGAAGGTCAGGGCCGGATCGATGACGGCGATGTCGGCCAGCATATGCAGGCTTTCGACGGCAAGCTTCGCCATCGTCCTGGGATCGGTGACCAGCGCGCGAATACCGGCCTCGCTGCCGGTGCCCGAAGTCGTCGGCACCTGGGCGAGTGCCGCCTTGCGCGGCCCATGCACCTTGTTCGGGCCGACGACGTCATGCAGCGTCTGCGCGGAGCCGGCAAGAACGGCGGCAAGTTTTGCCAGGTCCATGGCGCTGCCGCCGCCGAAGCCGACGATCAGCTCGGCGTCGGCGCCGTTGGCGGCCGCGAGCACTTTTTCGAGGTTGGCCGTATCCGGTTCGGGCGTCACCTCGGAGAAGACGGTGACTTCGCCTTTCAGATCCAGCACGTCGATGCGCGAGGCGTTGAAAGCATCGGAGATGACAAGCGTCCGCCTATAGCCTTTTTCGGCAGCCCATTTGCCGAGCTTGCCCGCGGTGCCGATGCCGAATTCGATCAGATGCGGCCGAACGATCGTGATCGGCGAATCCAAGCTGGCCATAACCAGTCCTCCCTGCAAGATCTTGCGGCAACAATTTCGCCCTCTTTATTGTAAAGTTGTAAGATCAATGTCAAGCCGACATTCCAAGACGCGGAAATTTTTATCGTCTGATATGTGGTCGCTTATGTCCTTGATCCGGCCGTAGTATATTATTATGTACAATAATATCAGCGTTTTAGAGAAAATTATCGATGGGGATGCTTTTTCGGGCGCGAAGGGTCTTGCCGCCATTCGCCGGCGCACACCTCTTGTCAATTTCTTGTCGCCTGGTCGGTTCAACGCCGGCGGCCCTGCATCCTTTCGCGCGCGATCGGATGCAGGTTTACAATCTTCCGGCTGCCACGTGGTTCAGGGCAGCGATTGCGGGGCTAGGCGCACATATTTGATGGCGCGCCGGTAGTAGGTGTAGGCGATATGGAGCGTGCCGTCGCTGCCCTCAATGATCGAGGGATAGGAGAATTCGCGGTTCAGCGAATCCTTGGAATTGTTGCTGAGGCAGAAGCCGTCGCCGGTATCGAGATCGATGCGATACGGAAAACTCTTGGCGCCATCCTTCGAGATCGCAAGGCTGAGCGGCGCCCGCGGAACGCCCCAGACCGCCTTGCGGCCGATATCGGCGACAACAGGGGCCTCTCCCGCATCACCGCTCTCGATTTCGTCATAGAGGGACTGGCGCCGGGCATCCGATGTGCTTGCATTCGAATGGTTATAAACCATTGCAATCGCTCCATCTTTCAGAACCCTGGCCTGAATCGAGGAGTTGTTGTTCGGCAGTTCGGTCGGTTCGGGCGCGCTCCAGCTCTCGCCGCCATCAAACGATCGGCTGGAAAGAATGCTCTCGGCGAAACGATTGCGGTAGAAGGCGATCATGTTATCGCCGCCGAGCGGCAGGATGTTCATGTGCACGGCGCCGATGCTGTCTGGAATATCGCGCATCTGCCAGCTTGCACCGCCGTCGCGCGAAATCAGCACCGCTGCCGTGTCGGCGTCGCCGCTCCAGCGCTGGCCGTTAAGGCCGACGCAGCGAAAGACTGGAAGCAGCCAGTCGCCCCTGCCGTTGACGACGATCTGCTGGCGAACGAATGTGCCGGGGCTGTCGCAGAGGACCCTGACCGGGCCGAAGCTTTTGCCGCCGTCATCCGATATACGGCATTTGACAATCGAGCCATCCTGGTTGCCTGAGGTTTGCGAGGTATAGAGCAGCCATGTCTTTCCGTCCGGAGCATTGAAAATCAATGGATTCTGCTCGGATTTCTCCGGATCGTCGCTCATCTTCTCCGGCGCGGACCAGCGCTCGGAGCCCGGGATCAGCCGCGACATGTAAATCGAAATATCGCCCATGCCCTCCATCGTGCCGCCGAACCAGACGCAGCTCAGCGTACCGTCGGGCAGAAAGGCGAGATTTGCCGCGTGGTTCTGGATGCAGGGCGAAGGCAGATAGGCATCGGCGCGACCCGCGACAGAGGGGTGAGGGGTGATGCCCCCGGTCATCAAAGCGGGAACGGCTTCCGAAGGCAGGCCGGTAAAATTCATCGCGGATCTCCTCAAGACAGCTTGGCATAGCTTTCGGCGAGTGCGGCGTAATCCGCCCCGTTCAGCGGCATCAGCGGCGCGCGGGTGCGCTTCCAGGCGGAATTGCCGGTCTTCAGCCCCACCATCGCCTTGATGGTCGGGATCTGGACGTAGGAGTTGGAAAGGGTGCGATAGGCATTGATGCGCGCCTGCGCCGCCTCGACATCGGCGGCGCGCGCCTCGTCATGAACATGGTCGTAGATGGTGCGCAGCGAATCCGCCACCAGATTGGAGGTGGCGGTGATGCAGCCGGCGCCGCCGGCCTTCATCAGCGGCAGTAGCAGTGGATCGGCGCCCGCCAGCACCGAGAAGCCAGGATGGGCGGCGATGATGGCCTGCATGTTATTGAAATCGCCAGCAGATTCCTTGATGCCGACGACGGTTTCCGGGAAAGCCGCAATCAGCCTGCCGATCAGCGGAACGGAGAGCGGAATGCCCGAGACCTGCGGGATATGATAGAGGATCACCTGCAGACGCGTGTCGGCGACCTTTTCCAGAACCTGCGAATAGGCCGCGAAGAGGCCGTCGTCGGAGACGCCTTTGTAATAGAAGGGCGGCAGCATCACGACCTTGGTGACGCCGAGCGATAGGGCGTGCCGCGTCAGTTCAACGGTTTCCGGAATGGCGACGACGCCGGTGCCCGGCAAAAGCCTGTCGGCCGGAATGCCGGCCTTCACAGCCGCTTCCAGAATGGTGCGGCGCTCGGCTCCGGAGAAGGAGTTGGCCTCGCCCGTCGTGCCGAGCAGGGCCACGCCGTGACATCCCTCGGCCAGCAGCTGCCGGCAATGGTCGGTGAAAAGTGCGAGATCCGGCGTATTGTCAGCCGTCAGCGGCGTTGCGGCCGCGCTGTAGACGCCTGTGATCCTGTGATGGCTCATTTTCCCTCCTTCGGCGCGTCCTGTCTGGTCGAAGCCTGTTCGACCACTCGGCTGCACGGGCAATTGTCATTCGTCTGTTGCGATGGATTGCGAAGAACTTTTCCATTGCAGCGCTTTTGTCAAGAAGACAAAAGGGTTCGGAACAAAAGCGAAAACGTATCTATTTGTTATTAGGCACTTATTTTTCTCAGGAAATTTTGGTTGGATGAAAATCGCGTTTTTTTGTTGACATATTTACAATAACGAGAGAACGATAGAAGACGGATTGTGCTGCGCCTGGCAGGTGCAGGGAGAGCGCTGCCGAATTCACCTGGGAGGGAATGCCATGTCTTTTGATCCATCTGATAAAACCAATCTATCGCGCCGCAACGCGCTGAAGCTCGGTCTGGCGGCCGGCGTCGGCCTCACCGTGTTCGGGATGAATGCCCGCATCGTGATGGCCGATGAAGGCCAGGTCCTGAAGGTCGCACATCCGGCCTTCGACCAGGACTGGTCGCCGCTGCGCGGCGGCGGCAGGACGTTCCGCTGGAATTCGATCTGGTGGGCTTCGCCGATGTATTTCGACAGCCAGGGCAATATCAAGCCTTACGTCTTCGCCAGCTGGGAATCGGCCGACAACACGGTGTGGACCTTCAAGATCGACCCGAAGGCTGTCTTCTCCGACGGCAGCAAGATCACCTCGGCCGACGTCAAGGGATCGTGGGAAGTCGCCTCGATGCCGAACACCAAGAGCCAGCGCGCCGACCAGGTGCTGAGCAAGGTCAAGGGTTACGCCGAAATCGCCGCCGGCTCCGGCAAGGAGCTGACCGGTGTGGCGACTCCTGATGAGGGAACAGTCGTGGTGACGCTCGCCGCTGCCGATCCGATCTTCTTCATGCGTCTCGCAAACCACATCGCGCCGATCACCAAAGCGTCGCAATCGCGCGGCAGCGACGGCGAGGAAATCATCGACTGGTATAAGCCCGAAAACAAGCCGGTCTTCTCCGGCCCCTTCAAGCTTACGAGCATCGATATCGATGCCGGCAAGATCACATTCGAGCCGAATGAAAACTTCTTTGGGTCGAAGCCGAAGCTTGCCCGCATCGACATCACCTCGATCGAGGACAATGTGACGGCGACCTCGCTGATCAAGTCCGGCGAGTTCAACGCCCATACCGAACTCGTCACCTCGACGATCATCCAGGATCTCGGCCCGGAATTCTCGGCCGGCCCGCTGATCCCGACCAGCCAGCACTTCTGGTTCAACATCTCCCGGGCGCCGATGGACGATCCGAAGGTCCGCCAGGCGCTGATCATGGCGGTCGATCGCGACGGCCTGTTCAAGGCGTCCTATCCCGATGGGCCGCACAAGAAGGCCGATCAGATCCTCAATTCGGTTCCCGGCGCCGACAATTCCGGCTTCGAGCCCTTTCCCTATGATCCGGCAGCCGCCAAGAAGCTGCTTGCCGAATCGAGCTATGGCGGGCCCGAGCGCCTGCCGAAGATCCTGTTCGTCGGCATTTCGGCGCCGGCCATTCAGGCCGCCGCCCAGTTCATCGCCGAGCAGTGGCGCCAGAATCTCGGCATCACGGCCGTCGACATGAAACCTCAGCAGGACGCCTATGCCGGCCCGGACCAGAATTCGGTCCAAATCTTCCGCGACGACGTCGGCACCCGTGTCCCCGACGCCGTTTCGTATCTGGCGGGCAGCATCGCCTCGACCTCGTCGAACGCGCAGAACAAGCTCGGCGGATACAAGAACGACAAGGTCGACAGCGCCCTTGCCGAAGCGGCGACCAAGGCTGCGGACGATCCGCAGCGCATCTCCCTCGCCCAGGAGGCCCAGAAGGCGTTCCGCGAGGATTGGGCCTTCATCCCGTGGTATTCTCAGGCGATGTCGCGCTGGGCCACCAAGGAGGTCAAGGGCATGGAGAAAAACCTCGACTGGCAGATAGCCGAACCCTGGAATATTTCGATCGGTTGATCCGGAACAATCGTTCTGGCGATAAAAGCGCGAAGGCCGCAAGGTCTTCGCGCAAATTTCAAGAAGAGATGCGATCGGCTGCGCTTTGCCAAAGCCGGGCCGCGTCGACAATAGGTGGGAGGTGGCCTTGCTGCGCTACGTGCTAACCCGTTTTGCCATCTGGATTCCATCCGTTCTGGTGGTGATGCTGGCGGTCTACGCGCTGGCCTTTTATGGCGCCGGCGATCCGATCAAGCTGATCTTCCTGCGCGCGCCCGGCGACGTCGCCTATAATCCGCAGCGCATCGAGGCCATCCGCGAAAGCGCCGGTCTCAACCGGCCCTTCATCGAGCAGTTCGGCCTTTACATCTGGAACCTGCTGCACGGCCAGTTCGGCAATTCGCTGACCTCGGGCCGCGCCGTCTGGGCAATGGTCTCGGCCGCGGCACCCGTCTCCTTCCAGCTTGCCCTCTGTTGCGTCATCCTGACGACCGTGGTCGCAATCCCGCTCGGCATGATCGCGGCGCTGAACCAGAATTCGCGCCTCGATTACGCCATTCTGGGCTCGGCACTTTTCCTCTGGGCGATCCCGGCCTATGTCGCAGGTCCCTTGCTTATGGTCGGCCTCATCGTGCTGCTACCGGGTGCCAGCGTGCCCTATGGCTGGGGCGGCATCTTCGATGTGCGCATCCTGCTGCCGCTGCTGGTGCTTTCCTTCCAGCCGATCGCGCTGATCGTGCGCCAGACGCGCGCCGCCGTCATCGAGGTGCTGTCGGAGGATTTCGTCCGCACCGCCCGCGCCAAGGGCGTGCCCGAGATCGTCGTGGCGCTCCGCCACATCCTGCGGCCGGTGCTGACGCCCGTCGTGACGCAGCTCGGCCTGATCATGATCACCATCGTCAACGGCGCAATCTTCGTCGAACTGGTCTTCGGCCTGCCGGGTCTCGGGCGCTTGACGGTGCAGGCGCTGATCAATTCCGATTATCCCGTCATTCTGGCGATCACGCTGATCGGGTCGTTCCTGGTGATGGTGTCGAACCTTTTGGTCGACGTGCTCTATCCGCTGCTCGATCCCCGCGCCAATGATGCAAGAAGGAGCCGCTGACCATGTCCGCAATCCCTCTTTCCACCCCTGAAACCGTCGAGGAACAACCGGTCAGCCTGTGGCGCGACGCCTGGTATCGGCTGAAGCGCAACAAGCTCGCCGTCTTCGGTCTCGTCATCGTGCTGATCCTCGCTTTCACGGCGATCTTCGGGCCTTACCTGACGCCCTATGACTATCTCGGCCAGGACCTCAACGCCCGCAACGCCCTGCCATCGATGAGCCATCTCTTCGGAACCGACGATCTCGGCCGCGACGTCTTCAGCCGCGTGGTCTTCGGCACGCGGACCGCTTTCCTCGTCGCCGTTATCGTCACCTTCTTCGCGGTGCTGATCGGTCTCACTCTGGGTGCCGTGGCCGGGTTCTTCGGCAATCCCTTCGATCGTGTCATCATGTGGCTGACCGACGTGACCATGTCGGTTCCCAACCTGCTGCTCGTCGTCGTCATCAACGCTTCGCTGAAATCGCCGATCACCCGCTGGATGGAGGCGCGTTACCTCGAGACCCTCAATCCCTTCTACCGCCAGACGATATGGGTGGATTTCATCCTGGTCTTCGGGTCGATGGCGCTGATTTCCTGGCCGCCCTATGCCCGTCTTGTGCGCGCCCAGGTGCTGTCGATCCGCAGCCGGCCGTATATCACCGCGGCCCAGGCGCTCGGCCTGTCGAACTGGGTCATCATCAAGCGTTATGTCGTGCCGAATGCGCTTGGTCCGCTGATCGTCTCGGTCAGCGCCGGTCTCGGCACGGCGATGGTTCTGGAAAGCGCCTTCAGCTTCCTCGGCGTCGGCGTCAACCCGCCGACACCAAGCTGGGGCAACATGATCTCGGACGGCCTTCGCGTCTGGCAGCATTATCCGCATCTTCTCGCCGCTCCGGCGGCCGTGCTCGGCCTTGCCTCGGTTGCCTTCAGCTTCCTCGGCGACGGCCTCAACGACGCGCTCAATCCGCGGGGCAGCAAATGATGGACACGCAAAACAGAGAACGCCTGCTCGATGTCAGGAACCTCACCGTCGAGATCGACGGCCGCAATGGCCCGGCCGTCGTTGTCGACGGCATCGATCTCCATGTCGACAAGGGCGAGACGCTGGGTGTCGTCGGCGAATCCGGCTGCGGCAAGAGCCTCACCATGCTTAGCCTGATGCGCCTCCTGCCGAACAAGATCAAGGTCGCCAAGGGCACCGCGACCTTCGACGGTCGCGATCTGCAGACGATGTCGAATGGCGAGCTGCGCAAGGTGCGCGGCGGCGATATCGGCTTCGTCTTCCAGGATCCGATGACCTCGCTCAATCCCGTCATGCGCGTCGGCGACCAGATCTGCGAGCCGTTGATCTATCACCGCAAAATGAAAAAGGCTGCGGCCCGCGCCCGAGCCGTCGAGCTTCTGCGCCTCGTCGGTATTCCCGGCCCGGAAGAACGGCTGCAGGCCTTTCCACACGAACTCTCCGGCGGCATGCGCCAGCGCGTGATGATCGCCATCGGCCTTGCCTGCAATCCCAAACTGTTGATCGCCGATGAGCCGACGACGGCGCTGGACGTCACCATCCAGGCCCAGATCGTCGACCTGGTGAAGGATCTGCGCGCTAAGCTTGGCATGTCGGTCGTCTGGATCACCCATGATCTGGCGCTGATCGCCGGTCTCGTCGATCGCGTCGCCGTGCTCTATGCCGGCACGGTCGTCGAGGATGCATCGGTCGACGAGCTCTATGCCCGTCCCAGCCATCCCTACACGCGCGGCCTGCTCTCCTCGATCCCGAAGCTATCAGATCCGCCGGCAAGCCGGTTGAGCTCGATCGGTGGCACGCCGCCGGAGCCCGGCCGCCGGCCGAAGGGCTGCCCGTTTGCGCCGCGCTGCCCGCTTGTGGAGGCGATCTGTCACGAGAAGGTACCGCGGCTCGAACCCTTAAGCGGCAGCAACAATCACCGCGCCGCCTGTTTCGTCGTCCAGAGAATGCAGGAGGCCGCGTGATGGCTGCGCAACCGCTGCTCAAGGTCGAAAACCTGGTCAAGCATTTCCACGTCAAGCTCGGCGCCTTCGGCGAACGCTCGGCGACGGTCTATGCGCTCGACAACGTCAATCTCGATATCATGGAAGGCGAGACGCTGAGCCTCGTCGGCGAATCCGGTTGCGGCAAATCGACGACCGGCTTCACCATCCTCAATCTCTACAAGGCGACCAGCGGCAAGGTGGTCTACAAGGGCCAGGATCTCGCGACGCTGGACGAAAGGCAGATGCGGCCGTTCCGCCGTGACCTGCAAATCGTCTTCCAGGATCCCTATTCGACGCTCAATCCGCGCATGACGGTGGGCGAGGCGATCGGCGAGCCGAACCTCTTCCACAAGCTCTGCACCAAGGCCGAACTCAAGCAAAGGGTGGCGACGCTGCTGACCGATGTCGGCCTGCCCACACGCTTTGCCCAGCGTTACCCGCATGAGCTCTCCGGCGGCCAGCGCCAGCGCGTCGTCATTGCTCGGGCGCTCGCCTGCCAGCCGAAATTCATCGTCTGCGACGAGGCGATCTCGGCGCTGGATGTGTCGATCCAGGCGCAGATCATCAACCTGCTGCTCGATCTGCAGGAAAAATACGGACTGACCTATCTGTTCATCGCCCATGACCTTGCGGTGGTGCGCCATATCAGCACCCGCGTCGGCGTGATGTATCTCGGGCGGCTTGCCGAGCTTGCCACCCGCGAGGAGCTCTTCGACAATCCGCTGCACCCCTATACCAGGGCGCTGCTATCGGCCGTGCCGGAGACCGATCCGGAGCATGAACGCACCCGCCAGCGCCAGATCCTGCAGGGCGACGTGCCGAGCCCGCTGAACCCGCCGTCCGGCTGCCGTTTTCACACCCGTTGCCCGATCGCCATGGATGTCTGCAGCAAGGTCATCCCTGTCTGGAAAGAGGCAAAGCCCGGCCATCTCGTCGCTTGTCACGCCGTCAATACGGAGCAGATTGCATGACGCTGAAGGCCGCAGTCATCGCCGACGATCTGACGGGCGCGCTCGATACCGGCACGCCCTTTGTCGCCGCCGGCCTTTCGGTCGCAGTCGCCGTCGATGTCGGGGCGGCCCGGGATGCGATCGCCACTGGCTGCGACGTCGTGGTCATCAACACCGCTTCGCGCGCGCTTGACGAGCGCCGGGCCCCCGAAAGGATCCGGCTGGCTGTGGAGATGCTTGGCGGCGTGAAGCCGCGCATCGTCATGAAGAAGATCGACTCCCGGCTGAAGGGCAATGTCGCAGCGGAAAGCCTGGCGCTGGCAGCTGCGCTCGGTCTGAAGAACATTCTCGTGGCGCCTGCCATTCCCGATCAGGAGCGCCTGACCTACCGCGGCTGCGTCGTCGGTCGCGGTGTCGACAGACCGCTGCCGATTGCCGATCTGTTCGCGGGTGCTGACAATGTTTTGGTTGCCGATGCCGAAGACGATACCGATCTCGACCAGATCGTCGAGGGTCATGTCTGGCTGACGACGCTTGCCGTCGGCGCGCGCGGCCTCGGCGCGGCATTCGCCCGCCGGCTTGGTGAAACGGGGCGGCGGCCGATGACGGAATTTACGGCAAGCCCGCGCACGCTGTTTGCCTTCGGCTCACGCGATCCGATCACCTCAGCCCAGATGAACCGGCTCGAAGCCTCGGGCGCCTTGCGCATGGTGGTGGATGCGCCGATGGGGCAGATCGAATGCGGGGAGGGCCTGGCGCTGCCGGCGCTGCTGCGCTGCAGCGGCGACATGGCCGCCGATGCGGCGCTCGTCGCCGGTGACTTTGCCGCAGGCGTCAAAAGGGTGATCGACGATACTAGGCCCGATATGCTGATGGTCGGCGGCGGCGATACCGCGCTGGCGGTTTTCCGTTCATTGGGGGTGAGGGTGCTCATGCCGAAGGGCGAAATCGAAGCCGGCATTCCCTGGTTCGATGTCACGGCCGCCGACGGGCGGTCTTTTCGGTGCGCCGTCAAGTCGGGGGGCTTCGGTAAGCCGGATAGTTTGTTAAAACTGGTTCTTCGGAATCAGGCGGCATAAGAGACCGCCGGGGAGAATGACGTGGTTGAAGTGAATAGCGAATCGTTGAACGCGGAAGCCGGCCCGCCGGGCAAGCCCGAACGCGGCAAGGCCGTCAAGCTGGTCGATCGCGTCTTCGATCAACTGCTCGAGCGTATTCGCGGCGGGAACTATCCACCGGATTCACGCCTGCCGGGCGAACATGAACTTGCCTCAATGCTCGGTGTTTCCCGTCCGATCGTGCGCGATGCGCTGGCCCGCCTGCGCGATCAGGGCATGGTCTATGCAAGGCAGGGCGCCGGCACCTTCGTCAGCGCCCATGGCTCGCCGACGACGCAGCTCGCCTATTCGCCGGTCAAGACCATCGCCGACATTCAGCGCTGCTACGAATTCCGCCTGACCATCGAACCGGCCGCGGCCTATTTCGCTGCCAAGCGCCGCAATGAGCAGGCGATTCAGAAAATCGCCAGCGCCCTTGCCGATCTGCGCGAGGCGACCAGCCACCAGCTTCACCGCACCGATGCCGATTTCATCTTCCACCGCACTGTGACGGAGGCAGCCAACAATCACTATTACACGGCTTCCATCGATGCGCTGAAGGCGCATATCGCCGTCGGCATGCATCTCCACGGCCTTTCCCTGCTCGGCCCCCGCCAGGGGCTGGAACAGGTCTATGAAGAGCATAACGCAATCTACAGGGCGATCGCCGATGGCCGGGCCGACGACGCGCAAAGGCTGATGAAGGCGCATCTCGAAGGCTCCCGCGACCGTCTGTTCGAGGGTAGGGCGCTCGATTTGTCGTTTTGAGTCCACCACGGAGAATTGCCGGGCGGTTGCTCGGGCGCCCTCGGATACCTTAAATCAATAACGGAAAACGATTACGCCCTTTGCGGCATGAGTTCCGTCGGGCGCCGTTCAATGACGGTCGGTCCATCCCGACCTTCTAATTAAGTGACCTCTAGAACCCGCATCCATTTTTATAATTATTCTTAATGGGAAGATGGTTCACTCCAGGAAATTTCAGGAGTGGCTTTTATGCTGGCGGTCTTTCGAATTATCGTCGTAGCTTGGATATTGATGCCAGCGGCCGCACTCGCGGCTGCTGACGACTGGCGGGTCGTCAAGGCGACCGACCAGGTGACGTATTCAATCGACGAAACACACTGGATGAGTTTACGCGCTGGCGACGTGGTTCCGAACCGAGCCTCCGTTTCGACCGGCCCGCATGGGCGAGTTCAACTTTCCAGAGGTGTCGAGAACATTACCTTTCATCCCAACACCCGTGCCTCCATCACGACCACCGGTGTTCTGTCCAGGAAGACCGAGGTCCTCCAGCAAATCGGCGCGCTAGACCTTGAAATCGAGAAACGAAGCCAACCCCATACGACTGTACAAACACCCTACCTTGCGGCCGTCGTCAAAGGAACGATCTTCCACGTGACCGTCGGCAAGACGAAGGCATCCGTTTCGGTGGATCGCGGCTTGGTCCAGGTCACCTCATTCGACCGAGGACAGCAGTCGAATGTCGGGCCGCGTCAGAGCGTGACCGTCGACAATAAGACCGGTATGACGGTCGGCGGCCAGCGATCCAGACCCCAAATCACGTCGGTCGAACCCACGGTGGCTAAGGTTCCAGCGCTCGGTACCACGAAACTCGCGGGCGAAACAAAAGCATCCGGCGCCAAGAGCACGTCTTCGGCTGCGGGCAAAGGCAGCAGTTCCAGCGCAAGCAACGCTGGCAATAACGCGGATAGCAAGGGTAACAGCAGTTCAGGCAGCAGCGGCAACTCCGGCAGCAACGGCAACGGCAAATCTGGTGGGAATGGAAACGGCAATTCGAGTGGTAGCGGTAACGGTAGGAATGGAAGCGGCGGGGGCAACGGAAATTCCAGTGGCAACGACAATTCCGGCGGACACGGTAAAGGCAAGGACAAGTGAGGGTCCTTGTGCAGGAGCGTCGATTGCAGCGGTGACCTGCGTTTGAAGATCAGGTTGGAACTTCAAGCGTGAACACCGTCCGCGACTCATCGGACACTACTTTCAACCGGCCGCCATGGGCCTTTGCAATTTCACTGGCGATATAAAGGCCAAGTCCGAGCCCCTGCTTGCCGCCATCTGCGACCCTGGTGAAGGGCAGAAATAACCGTTCGACGGCGTCGGCCGGTATCGGTTCACCGGCGTTTGCCACCGAGAGTTCGAACCCCGCCCCCTTCGATCGGGCAGTGATTGTTATCGGGCCGTCCGGGGCGCCGTGTGCGACAGCGTTGGCAAGAAGGTTTGACGTGAGCTGGGCGAGCTTCGGACCGTCGCACATGATCGGCAGTGGGAGTTCGACATCCGCGTCGATCGTTCTGCCGGGACGGGCTCGGGAAATCTCGTTGACAACCTGAAGCAGGACCGTGGCCAAATCCGTCTCGCACAGCCTCACAGGGATCCCGCCGCCAAGCCGCCCGCGAGCAAAATCCATGATGTCGTCGATGAGCCCGCTCATTCTCTTAACCGTCGCCTCCACAAGCGACACAATCGTTTCCTGCTGCTCGTTGAGGGGGGATCTGGCGATCGCGCGCATGCCGCCATCGATCGCGGCGAGCGGATTTCTGAGATCGTGACCAAGAACAGCGATGAACTGCTCGCGAAGCGCTGCCGTCTCCCGTTCGTCCAGGAGCGTGCCCTCCACCGTCGCAAGGGCGTCGCGCGCCTGCTTGCCGGCCTGCCGCAGGTTTTGCTCGTATGCCATCCGGTGCGTTGCTCGGATCACGGTGAGCCGGAGAAAGAGCGGTTGCCCCGCGGCATCGCGCTGCTCAAAGCCGTTGATCAGAACTGGGATCTTGCCTCCGCTGGAGCTTCGCATCTCCAGCATGATTTCTTCGAACTCACCCTGCATCCTAAGCATGGGGGCGAGGTGGGTCTCGAGATAGATACTGCCCCCGACGGTCAGCAGCTCGGAGAGGCGTTTGCCCACCAGTTCCTGCACCGTGTGGCCAAGCCACCTGGCAAGCCGACCATTCGCTCGAAGGACGATACCCCCGGGCGACACGACGAGATTGCCCGCCATCGTATTTTCGAAGAGGTTCTCGAAGTCGTCCTGAAGGCTCTTCGGCGCCGCGTGATCCATCTCAAGCGGCCTCTGCAAGGAAGTTTTCGATAGCGGCAATCGTCTCCTTGGGTGCACTCAGATTGGGGCAGTGGCCGGTCGCCTTCATCACCACCAAGCTGCTCTTCAGAAGCTGCCTGTGCAGGTACTCGCCGACCTCAATCGGGGCAATCACGTCGCTTGAACATTGAAGGATCAGTGTCGGGGTGTCGAAGCCCTGTAGGAGTTTCCTGCAGTCTGACAGAAAGGTCGTGCGGGCGAAATGCCGCGCGATCTCTGGATCCGTCCTGCAGAAGCTCTCCGTCAACTCCTCGGCGAGCCCGGGTCTGTCCGGATTGCCCATGATGACGGGCGCCATCGCACCGGACCATCCTAGGTGATTGGAATCCAGAAAGTCCATCAGCTCCTCTATCTGACCCTGCGAGAAGCCGCCGACATAGCCGTCGCTGTCGATATAACAGGGGGAGGGGCCGACCATGACAAGCGACTTGAAGAGATCAGGACGCTTCTTAGCCGCGATCAGTCCGACCATGGCGCTGACCGAATGGCCGACGAAGACGACCTTCTTCAGCGATAGGGCATCGATAATCTCCACGACGTCGTCCGCATAGCCATCGAGGGTGGCATACTTTTCGAAGGAGTAGGCCTTCAGGTCCGACTTGCCGGCACCGACATTGTCGAACAAAACGACGGGTATTTGCCCTCAAAGGTCGGAGCCACGAACCGCCACATGTTGCTGTCGCAGCCAAACCCGTGGGCGAAAACCATTGCTTCGTCGCCCGCGCCGCGCACGACTACATTATTTCTGCCGATGACATCCATCAGGACAACATAAGCCAACGGTCACAAAAAGATAGCTTGATAAAACGCCGCACAGGTTGACTGCAATCGCATTTGAACTTGCATGACTTTTTCGGCGTGGCTTCACCGACGTCAGCCAGAAAGGATCGAATCTGGCAGTTATGTTTCAGCCGCGGAACCCCTGAACATTGTATTGTTTTGGGCAACGGGGACAGATCGAGCGAGATCGGAATGACGATCAAGATACTCGTGGTGAAGGATGAGCCGCTCCTTCAAATGGCGGCGGTAAATCTCGTCGAAGACGCTGGTTTCGAAGCGCTGGAAGCCGGTGACGGCGAAGAGCCGCTCGCTCTCCTCGAAGCCGTTTCTGACATCCGATTTTGAGCGATATGAGATGCCGCAGATGGATGGCGTTTGCCTTGGCGATTGCAGTCCGCGAGCGTTGGCCGCCCATCGAAATCGTCGTCGTTTCCGACAAGGCCACGACAGCTGTCGCCGCTCTGCCGGGACGCGGCGTTTTGTTTTACCATATGATTTGGTGCGTTATGGACACTTGATAAGGCTGGCAGCCTAGGTGCAGTTGCAGAAGGTGCGTCATCGACGCATCTTTTTTGAATCTTGCGCGTTTCATCGTCTTCAAATGGAGGAGACGGCAATGTCCAAACGCGAAATGGTCGATACCGGCTCTGACAAGCGGTACGTGCGCCGCGATCCGAAGGGCCGCTTCAGTACGTCCGTCGATGTCGGACGATCCCTTTCCGCTGACAAACGCCACAAGGCCAAGGGCGATGCGAAGCCGGGAGAGGGCGATCGCGGCGATCATCGCTCCAAAAAGCATTGACCTTCGGCGGCCCAGGCGTGTCAACAATATCGTTAAGAGACCTCGCGGCGCCCGAATGCGAAGCGCTGCTAGAGAAACTGGCCCTCACGCTTGAGCGGAATGCAGATTGGGCAGCGACCGAGGGCGACGACGAGTTGGAGGCGCTAATGCGCGTGGTCGGATCGGGCATCCTGTCAGTGGCACACGATTTGGCCGCAGCCGACATCTTCCTGGTTGAGGATGTAGCTGCTCGGGCTGTCAGTTTGATCGCCACGTTTCATGTCAAGTATCCGCACTATCCCATCGGGCCAAACCTGCACTGAGGGGCGGAAGGCTAAGAATGCGCAAGGGCCGCAGAAGGTCAAAGCCGATCAATCGCCGTCGACCTGACGACGATCTCGTTTTGCTCGAAGCGGATCTCCAATGCCTTACGGTAGGATGTCCACCATTCCCGGTCGAGAGCGTCCGCCATGACTTCGACGACGATGATACGATCTTTCTCGATGGCACCACCCTCACTCCATAAGCCCTCCGCCGGAGCGTTGACGTAAAGCGTTGCGCCGCCGAACTTGTCGGTCAGCTCGCTGCGCACGGCGTCAAACCGGCTATGAGCATCGCTGTCCGGTGCCGGGAGGAGGATCTCAATCAGATATTTAGTCATCAGCGATGAAACCACACGCAGGTTGGATCGGTTCTGAAGGCCAGATTCACGACATAAGTGCTCAGCCATAGCCGCCTAAACCTGGTTAATATGCCAGGCGTCCCCACGTCGGATCCCATTCCACCCCTTCCACGAGTTCGATGAAGACGGGGTGGTTGCTGTTGCCATTGTGGGACTCTGCCAGCTTAAACGCCGCCTCGGGTTCCATCTCCTCGCCGGGAAATATCGTGTCGTCTTGGTCCTCGTCCGCCACCTTGCGAACATAGCCTCGGATCTCGTTGCCCGAGTGGTAGAATTTAACGATCAACGAGCCTGCCGGGGCGACACCTGAGTAATAGCGCACATATTCCGACGTCGCCGCTGCGGGATCGACGGTGACGTCACCGGCTCTATTCCAATGAGCACGATCTTGGCCGGCCGGACGACCTTCGCTTTCCCAAATCCGGTAGGCGCGGGTTCTTCTCTCTTCGTCGTTCATCATCGACCTCCGACAGGGGCCCTGGATCCTCTTGGGCGAACCTCGGCATCTCAAGACACCGAGGCTTTATTGCTGACTATTTGTTTAGTTCCTTGGCCATCTGCAGATGATGTTCGAGAGCAGGGCGCGTCTTTGCCGCCCAGGCCTTTAGCTCCGGGTTGTCACCTTCATCGCCATAGCGCTTGAAGAGGTCGACCGCATCTTCATGAGCAGCTTCCTGATCCGAATGATACTGCTTGTTGAAATCTTCTCCCTTCAGGCCGTTCAGCTTGTCCAGCATGCTTTGCTGAGCTGACGTCATAGCGCTGGGAAGGGTGGCCTTGACCTTGCCGCCGGAGACCAGTGCTTTCAGCTCGCCGCTGGTCTTCTGATGGTCGGCGACCATCTGCTGCGCAAACGCTTTTGTCGCATCGTCGCCCCGTTCGGCAGCCAGTTTGCTAGAAGCAACTTCGAACATGTCGCTTGCGGCTGCTTCCTTCACGAAATCCTCGGTTTTCGGCGGAACGCCCATCAAGGAATTGACGCCAGTCTTTTCGGCGGCCGATTGCGCGAAGGCGGGAACGGCGAGCGAGAGGGCAAGTGAGGCAATGATAAAGCGGTTCATCGGGATCTCCTGGGTTGATCACCGCTAAACTATTGGACAAGCCGAGAGTTCCCGTCGTTCCGGAAAGCTTTATCAAAGGCGGAAGAAGGCTCATCTGTCAGCAGGCTTTTGCTTCTTGATGATGCTGATGTTGCCGCTCACCTCGAGGATCGCAAACTTGATCTCCGTTACGCTTTCGATGCCTTCCTGGCTTCGTGCCGCTTCCATGACGTCTTCTTTCTGGAGGCGGGAGCCTTTGAGGGCGCGTTCGTCGTAAACACCGTCCGCCACGAGGACGGTCGGCACGCCATCGACGATATGCGCTGCTGGCGGCCACCATCTCTTGACATAAGAAAGGCCGATATCTGTGGTGAATAGTGTAAGGATCAAGATGACGGCGTTGGTGATGGAGAAATCGTCCCCCAACATCGCCTGCTGTGTGGTTTCGGAGATTACCAGCACGATCACCAGATCGAACGGCGTCATTTGCGCCAAAGTCCGCCTTCCCGACAGGCGAATGATCACCAGCAGTGTGAAATAGATTGCCAATCCGCGTAATACCGCATCCACGTTGTCGCCCTCACGGAAAGATGAAAGTCGATTGCGTCCGGGTCTCTTCGCCGATGCCGAGGGTGGCGCGGCGGGAGCCGAGGAGATGTGTCTGCAGACGGAACACGACCTGCGTCGGTCTTGCCGGATCGCCGGGGAACAAATAGCCTATCCTACCGTCGCGCGCGAAGGTTGCTCTTTGCGGCGGGTCGACGCCCTCGACTGAAAAGGTTTGAAGAAAATCGGCATCAATCGTGAAGATCCTGTCTTCAGATGACGGCTGGAAGTTGACCACCATATCATCTGGAGCGTTCCATCGAGAGATAACGGGAAAGTCGATGGAGCCATCGGCAAAAAACAGCATTTGACGCGAGAACAGGCCGCCTCTCCCGAGCAAACCCAGCAGGCAGGCCAGCAGAAGAAGAACAAAGACGATCCACGAGATGCGTTGAACTGCCCAGAACCGTCGCTGGAATTTGCCATGATCGAGCACACCTTCGGGCAACTCAGGCGACCTTTGTCTTTCTCCCATGCGCTCTCTCTGCTGGTTTAGCGGAGAACTTTGCTCCGGTGCATTAGTTCCCCGCAACGGGACGGCCGCAGTGTACATCGGATGTGTAGCAGTCCAGGCGTCTTCGCCAATCAAAGGAACGAAGCGCACCCCGCCGAGATCCTCCTCCTCGAACGTGTCGACCCCGGTGCGCGTGAAACGTTTCAGGCGCTGGCTATCGCCGCGGCCGACCGGGATAATAAGCCGCCCTCCGAGCTCCAACTGCTCCTTCAAGGCCGATGGCACCTCGGGTGGGCTCGCAGAAACGATAATTGCATTGAACGGAGCGGCCTCTGCCCATCCCATGCTGCCGTCGCCGATACGGACGGCGATGTTGTGATATCCGAGCGTCCGGAACCTGTCCCGGGCCCGAAGCGCCAGCTGCTCATGGCGCTCGATGGAATAGACACGCTTTGCTATCAAGCTGATGACGGCCGAAGCATAGCCGGAGCCCGTCCCAACCTCGAGCACTTTGTCGTCGCAATCCAACCCGGCCTTTTCGACCATCAAACCGACGATAAACGGCTGCGAAATGGTCTGGCCCTCGCCGATCGAAAGCGGTGCATCCTCGTAGGCAGATTCCGCAAAGCATGGATCAACGAATTTTTCGCGCGGCACTGTGCGCATGGCGCTGATGACCTGTCGATCGTGTATACCACGCCGCGTTAGTTGCTGGTCGACCATGTGATCTCGGATGCGGCTCATATCCATCGATCAACTCCACCGTCATCGGTCGCAAATTTGCGGAATTTCCTGCCCAGTCGCCAAAAGGTCGCGACGCAACGTAACGCTCTGACGGGCTGCGTCATCTCGGCTTTCTGCTCCTCGTCAATCTCCAGTCCCCGAACAAATGGCCTGGTCGCGCCGAAAGGTCCTGTCGAGTGGCGGGATCCGAAAATGCGCCAGCCGAGCGCTGGCACTGTCAAAAGTCGACCTGGCTGGTGCTAGGTCAAATATTGCGCGCAAACTTGCGCAGGTTCCAGAGGTCCTAAATACTCGGGGCGGGCAAAACTGGTCAAGCTCAGTGGTCCCCGCTGACGGTTGCGACAGATCCTTGGCGGCGATATCGGGAAGAGCGGGTGGCGACATGAGCGGTGTTGCCCCTTCCGTCGAGGGAACTTCGTGCGAGGAGTGAAGTTGGAGAGGCAATAGCAAAGAGGCGCCGAATGTCTGTCAATCCACTCTTAAGCGAGCCTGTCGAGGATTTTGCCGTTCGGCTGGAGGCAATGACGGACGAGGAGTTGTTCACAACCATGAACAGCCTCGAAGAAGCAAGCGAAGCGGCCGAGGATGCAGAAGAGACCCTTGCCCGGATTGCTTTGAGCGAAACTGAGATCGAGCGTCGCTATCCCGGCGAACTGCTCGCCCCTTATCGCAATTGGAAGCAAAGACAACCGTTGTTGTGACCGTTTCGGTCATGGGCGGGTTACGAAAACTATCAACAGACGGAGGTACCGATGAGCAGTTCCGAGACCACGACGGACCACAAGAAGATCCAGACATGGGCGGAGAAAAGAGACGGTAAGCCGGCAGTTATCCGCAGCGGCGGCAAGGGCGGTGTACTGCGCATCGATTTTGGGGAAAAGGAAGAGGAATTCGACGAGATCGGCTGGGACGAATTCTTCAAGATCTTCGATGAGAACAAGCTGGCGTTTCTCTACCAGGACAAGACTAAGGACGGGAAGACCAGTCGATTCAACAAATTCGTCGAGCGCAGTTAGCAAGCTGAATGGCGATGCGGAGATTTGATCGCCGCGTCGCCGCCACGGTGCGGTCTATTTTGTGCCCGAATCCGGCTCTGCCATCTTCGAATGCTGGTGGGCCAGAATGCTTGCCGGCGTGACATTGGCAACGGCTGCCTGCAATTTGTTCTTCCAGCCGCTGACGACATCGCCTTCGCCGTCTATCAACGCATCATAGCCGATCCGTGCGACCTCGCCGGCATCGTCCTTTTTCGCTTGGCCGATCGCCGTGTCCATCAGCCCGGCCCGCTTGAAAAATTCGGTTTCCGTTGCCCCCGGCATGAGGCAGCTGACGGTCACACCCGATTCCTTCAATTCCTCCCGCAAGGCAAAGGAGAAGCTGTTAATGAAGGCTTTGGTAGCGTTATAGACCGCCTGATAGGAACCAGGCATGAACCCGGCGATCGAGCCCGTCAGCAGGATGCGGCCTTGGCCGCGGCTGCGCATCTGGTTGCCGATCGCATGGATCAGATAGATCGTGCCGGTGATGTTGGTATCGACGACCTTGCGCGCCTCGCCGAAGTTCTGGTCGAGGAAGCCCTTGCCGAGGCCGCAGCCGGCATTGGCCATCAGCAGATCGACGGACCGGCCGCTGGCGGTGATGCGCTCGACGAGCCGATCCACGCCTTCGAGCGTCGAAAGGTCGGCTTCGACGGCATCGACGGTCGTGCCGAAATCCTTGAGATTTGCTGCCGCCAAGTTGATGCGCTCCTCATCGGCGGCAATGATGAGATCATAGCCGTCCTGCGCCGCGCATTTCGCCAGTTCGTAGCCAATGCCGGTGGATGCGCCGGTGACGACGGCGAGGCCTTTGCCTGATTGACTTTGAGCCATGATGCGTCTCCTCTAAGGTTTCAGAACGACCTTGATGCATCCGTCCTGCTTGTCGCGGAATGTCTTGTAGAGAGCCGGACCATCTTCCAGCGTGCCGCGGTGGGTAATGACGAAGGAGGGATCGATTTCCCCTTCTTGGATACGCTTCATCAAGATCGGCAGATAATGCTGAACCGGCGTCTGAGCCATCTTGAATGTCAGGCCGCGATTGATCGCTGAACCCATCGGGATTTTGTCGAGTAAACCGCCATAGACGCCGACGATCGAGACCGTGCCGAAGTTGCGGCAGCAGTGGATGGCCTGGCGCAGCACGTGCGGACGGTCGGTTCCCATGAACATTGCGACCTTGATGCGGTCGAGGCGGGAGTCCCAGCTGGCGGCGGCTTCGGCTTCTGTTCCAACGGCGTCGATGCAGGCGTCGGCGCCACGACCATCGGTTAATTCCATGATTTGATCGTAGATGTCCTTATCCATGAAGTCGATTGGGATGGCTCCGGCCGCTTTCGCCAGCGCCATGCGCTCAGGCACGGCGTCGATGGCAATGACCCGCGCGGCGCCGAGCAGGAAAGCCGAGCGAATCGCCATTTGGCCGACCGGTCCGCAGCCCCAGATCGCAATCGTATCGCCGGGTTGGATATTACAAAATTCGGCTGCCATGTAGCCGGTCGGGAAAATATCGGAAAGAAAAAGCACCTGCTCGTCGGTAAGCCCGTCCGGCACCTTGATCGGCCCGACATCGGCAAAAGGCACACGCAGATATTCTGCCTGTCCGCCGGCATAGCCGCCGAGCAGATGCGAATAGCCGAAAAGCCCGGCGGGCGAATTGCCCCAGAGTTTGGTGACTTTGGCGCGATCGGGGTTTGAGCGCTCGCAGCCGGAATAGAAGCCGCGCTTGCAGAAGAAACATTCGCCGCAGGAAATGGTGAAGGGCACGACGACGCGGTCGCCGACCTTGAGCTTGGTATTGTCCTTGCCGACCTCGACCACCTCGCCCATGGTCTCGTGCCCCATGATGTCGCCGCTATGCATCTCCGGCATGACACCGTCGTAAAGATGCAGGTCCGATCCGCAGATGGCACAGGCGGTCACCTTTATGATGGCATCGCGCCCGTCCTCAACCTTCGGATCGGGAACGCTGTCGCAGCGAATATCATGCTTGCCATGCCAGGTCAGGGCTCTCACAATGGTTCTCCTTTGGCAATCCTCGACGGCGCTCCAACCCCAACTTTCCGCAAAAGTTCCCGGAGATGCGGAGGATGCCGGCGCATTGATCCGCATGATCGAAGCGAGAAAATCAGGTGGAACACCAGCCGAGATCGCCGAAGAGGCGGTGTTGCGACCATACCTGTTGCGATCGCCGCCCAGGCAACCTGCTAGAACTGTCGCGCCGCCGGAACCTTCACCATCGTCTGTTGTTTGAGTTTCCCCTGGGTTTTGCGTTCGAAGCAAAACCTTCCTGGCCCTTTATTGGAGAATGTCATGAACAGACGCGCAAAAATATCCACCGGGACGAATGCTAGGCCGAGAGACGAGACCATTGCTGAAAGCGGTCCAGGCATTCCAGATGACAGCGGTCGCTTGGTGGAACTGACGGATGCGGAAATAAAACGCGTCGAAGCCTCGCTGCTGCTCGGACGTCGCGACGAGCCGAAGGACGAGCTCGATGAACAGATCGAACTTCCCCAGAGAGGATCGCCGTGAGCAAGGGCAGGAAAGACTGGAATTCGGCTGTGGCAACGAAGCCCCAAAATGCAAACGCGCCACGGCGGATGATGCTCTTCGTCGTCGTAATTTTCCTTCTTGCTTGCCTGGCCGCGCTTGCCTTCACATTGATCACCCATCCCGGCGAACCGGATGAGAAATCACCGACGCCGGCGACGGAGCACGTGCAATGAGCGCGGGTTCGGACAAAGATCCTATCCAGCGGTCCGCAACGTCCCCCGCCGGGAAACGCACCAGGCTCAATGCAGGCAGGGTCGCGCTCATCCTGATCGCAACGGTCGGCGTGGTCGCATTCATCCTCTACGCGACGATCGTCCTCTACGGCCTCGCCAAGGGCACCTAAGGTCGGTCGCTGCTTGCGCGATAGATCCGGTCGACTACCTCCGCAACCGCGATGAACTCTTCACAGGCAACATCGTGACGCTGACCGTGAGCCAGCTGTCTTGCCCAGTCGACGGCTGCCCGTCCGCCCCAATCTTCCGGCGGCAGGGTTAGTGTCTCCCGGGATGTGCCAGACAGCCTCTCGGCGGTAAAATCATAAAACGATCCGTCGACGTTCCGAAACGAGGCGCCGCCTTTTGTTCCAAAGAATTCCGCACCGATGACCGCGTCGCAGCCGGCCTGAAGCCGCCACGAACATGTCAGGCGGATGATTTCGCCGCCGGCGAGCGTCAGCGTCGCAGACGCGAAGTCCTCCACCCCACTGCTGTCTTCAAGCCTTTCTCCGCCCGATCTGAGCTCGCTGGTGACCGTAACGACGGACGGAAAATCGAGACACCACAACGCCAGATCGACAAGATGAACCCCGAGATCGATGACGCAGCCACCGCCGGAAAGGGTCTTGTCGTAGAACCAGGTTTTGTCTGGACCATAGGCATTGTGAAAGGTCAGGTCGGCGGCAAAGACCTTCCCGAGACCGGTTGCGCGGATGATGTCACGGATCTGCTGCAGACCTTGGGTGTGTCGATAGGACAGATCGACGCCCAGCAGCCTGTCGGCCGTCCTGGAGGCATCGACGACAGCCTTCACCTCGGATGCCGTCCGCCCCAGAGGTTTTTGACAGAAGACGGCGACGCCCGCCTCAAGGGCGCGGATCGATTGTCTGGCATGTGCCGCACTCGGCGTCGCAATCACGATGCCGTCGAGCCTTTGGTCAAGCAACTCGTCGAGACCGGCAGCAATCCGGGCATCGGGCGCCAGCATACGGGCCTCCCGGGCCATCTCGGCAGAGGGATCGGCGATGGCGACGGCCTCGGCCATCCCGCTGTCGAGGATCGCTTTCATTCGATGCCGGCCGATCCAACCCACCCCGAGAAAGCCGAGCTTCAATGGTCTGACGGCGGACGCCGCCTTCTTTGCGGACATCAACTCATTCATGAATATTGCACCAGGGCCTTGAGGAAACCATCCGGGCGGTCGCGAGTCGTGTTCAGCGCTTCGTCGAGCCTCTCCAGTGGATAGACATGCGTGTAGAGCGGTTGGGGATTGATCCGCCCCTGGCGCACGGCTTCTATGGCGTCGCGAATACCCTTTATGTAAATCGCGGGATCGCGCTCATGGGCATTGATGACATCGAGGCCGCGCCAGTTCCAAAGCTGCATATTGACCTGGCGAGGCCCGTCCTGATGGTAGCCGGCAATGATCAGCCGGCCCCGTTCCCTGGTAAGCTCGCCAGCCAGATCGAGTGGCCATTGTTTGCCGACCGCTTCGATGACGCAGTCGCAGAAATTACCATCCGTCAGCGTTTTGACGCACTCGATAATGCGCCAATGGTCGTCCATGGAAATGGTTTCGGCCGCTCCCATCTCTCTCGCCACCGCAAGCGAATAGGGCCGGCGCGAAATGGCAATTACCCTTGCTCCGGCGGCTGCGGCAAGCCGGGTGAGCAGGGCGCCGAGAAAGCCTATTCCGATGATGGCGACAGTCTGGCCGCGTTCGATATTGCTGCGGCTGAAGATGTTCATGGCACATCCGAGCGGTTCGCCTGGAAATGGCTTCCCGTCCAATTCGCCAGGCAGTCTTGCAACCATCGAAGCGTCGGCGATATCGTGCGTGGCATAGGCATGGTAGGAAAGAGCGGCAACGCGGTCTCCCAGTTGAAGGCCCGCGACGTCGGCGCCCATGGCGTCGATTGTCCCCCAGCCCTCGTGGCCCAGGCCGCCGGCCTCCGTCGGAAATGTCATCCAATCGGGTCCTGCCCAGGGCGTTAGATTCGACGCGCAGACGCCGCAGCCTTCCAGTTTGATCCTGACCTGGCCGGGACCAGGTTCCGGTAAGGCGCGGGTCTCGACCGAAAGACTGCCGGGGCCGGTGACGATTGCAGCCCGCATGAGCTCTGCCGCGGGTCTTGCCGTAATATCCATCAGATGTCCTCCAGTATGGCACGCCTCGAACTGCAGTGCCGCTGAAGAGTTCCGGGGGAAGTCAAAGAAGTCATAGATGATGAAGTCAATAAAGATGTCATTGATGAAGGAACTTTTCCATCCAAGTCCGGTTCGACCGCTATCTCTGGAGCGATTTCTTCAACCGGACGGATCCAATAATGATGATATTGATAACAGGCGGGTGCGGCTTTATCGGTCGCCATGTCGCTGAAGAACTTCTGAAATCCGGCTATGACGTGCGCATTTTCGATGCACTCATCGATCAGGTCCATGCCGATGCGGAAGTGAGCGTGCCGGAAGGAGCGGAGGTCGTCCGAGGCAATGTCATGGACAAGGACGCCGTGGGCGCGGCGCTCGCCGACGTCGATGGTGTCATCCATCTTGCCGCCGAGGTGGGTGTTGGACAGTCGATGTACGAGATTGCCCGCTATGTCGGCAGCAACGATCTCGGAACAGCGGTGCTTCTGGAAGCGATGATCGGCTTGCCTGTCAGGAAAATCGTCGTTGCCTCCTCGATGAGCGTCTACGGCGAAGGGCTATATTCCACGGCCGATGGTCGGCGGCTCGGCTATGTCAGGCGGCGCACCAATCATGTGAGGCAGGGCCAGTGGGATCCGCTCGGCCCGGACGACGGGCTGCTGACGCCGGTCGCGACCGACGAGGAGAAGCCCGTCGATCTTGCCTCCATCTACGCTCTAACGAAATTCGCTCAGGAAAAGCAGGTCCTGATCTTCGGCGAAGCCTACGGCGTTGACGCCGTCGCCCTGCGCCTCTTCAATGTCTTCGGCGCCGGGCAGGCGCTCTCCAATCCTTATACCGGCGTGCTCGCAAATTTCGCCTCGCGACTTGCCAACGGTCAGCCGCCGATGATCTTTGAGGATGGCAGGCAACGGCGTGATTTCGTCCATGTGCGGGATGTGGCAACGGCGTTTCGCCTGGCTTTGGAAAAACCGGCGGCAGCCGGCCACGTGATCAATATCGGCAGCGGCCAGGCTTATTCGATCGCCGATGTTGCGACGCTGCTCGCCGACGCCATGGGCGTGCCGCAGATCAGTCCCGACATCATGAACAAGGCTCGCTCGGGCGACATCCGCAATTGTTTTGCCGATATCTCCAAGGCCCGCGAACTGCTTGGATACGAGCCGAGATATCGGCTTGAAAATTCGCTTGGTCCTTTCGCTGAATGGGTTCGCGAGTCCGGAGCGGTCGACCGCGGCGCCGAGATGAAGCGTCAACTGGAAGAGCGGGGGCTGGTTTCATGAAGAAGATCAGCTCTCCAACACCCAGCCAGCAGGAGACAAGGCAGTTCGGCTTCGTCGAGTGGTTTCGACCGGGAGAGCATGAGCGGACGGAGGCCGTGCTTCCTGATATTCTGGCTAGCGGCGCCAGTTATCTCCGCACGCATCTCTCCTGGGCCGAATATTTGGCGCCCGGCGGCCAGCAATGGTTCGATTGGCTGATCCCCCGCGTCGGAAGCAAGATCGACCTTCTGCCCTGCCTCCATTACACCCCACCTTCGCTCTCGCGGACGGGAAAGGCGTCAGGCGCCCCGGTCGACCTTAAATCCTATGCCGATTTCGTCGATCATATCCTGACGCGCTACGGCCGATATTTCCGCCATATCGAGCTCTGGAACGAACCCAACAACCTGCTTGATTGGGATTGGCGCCACGACAGCGATTTCCTGCTTTTTTGCGAGATGGTCGGAGGCGCCGCTTACTGGGCCAAGCAGAGAGGCTTTAAGCCGGTGCTCGGCGGCCCGTGCCCCTTTGATCCCTATTGGCTCAATCTGATGGGCGTGCGCGGTGTGCTCGGCGTCGTTGATGCTGTGGGCTTCCATGGCTTTCCCGGAACCTGGGATAGTGAGGAAGCCACCTGGGGCGGCTGGGATATGCATCTGGGCGAGATGCGGGGAATTATCGACCGCTACAATGCCAAGGCGGAGATATGGATTACCGAAGCGGGCTATTCCACCTGGCGCAATGACGAGATCGAACAGGCGCGACGCTTCATCAAGGCGCTTAACGTGCCGGCCGACAGGATGTTTTGGTACTCCTGGTGCGATGTGCCGCCGGACGTGCCGGTCCAAGAAGGTCTGTGGTTCGATCCGCGACACTATCACCTCGGAGCCGTTACGCACGACAACAAGCCGAAGCTCTTGGCCCGTCTTCTGATGGAAGGTGGCGTCACCAGACTGGAGGAGGTTGCTGCCCTCGCTGCCCCGCACATTGCCTCTGACGCCACACCTGTTGTCGTCACCGGCGGCAGTGGGTTCGTCGGATCCAATCTCGCCGACAGCCTGCTCAGCGACGGTGAGGACGTCATCATTCTGGACAATCTGGGTCGCTCGGGGGTCGATCAGAACCTCTCATGGCTGATCGAGCGGCATGGAGGGAGGGTTCATCCGGTCCTTGCCGATGTTCGCGACCTGATGGGCATCGAGGCCGCCTTCAAGGATGCCAAGGCTGTCTTCCATTATGCCGCCCAGACTGCCGTGACCACGAGCATTGTAGATCCGCTCGCCGATTTCGAGACAAATGCTCGAGGCACACTCAACGTGCTGGAAGCGGTACGCAAGGCAGGCAGACAGGCGCCAGTCATCTTCGCCAGCACCAACAAGGTCTATGGCGCCCTCGACGATCTCGGCATGGTCGAGCTCGACGACCGATATGTCCCCGAAAACGACACCGTACGGACGAAGGGGATCGCCGAGGATCGGCCGCTCGACTTCTGCACGCCCTACGGCTGTTCCAAAGGTGTCGCCGACCAGTATGTCCTCGACTACGCCAAATCCTTTGGAATACCGGCCGCCGTTTTACGGATGAGCTGCATTTATGGTCCGCGCCAATTCGGCACCGAGGACCAGGGCTGGGTCGCGCATTTTCTGATCCGGGCGCTCGGGGATGAAGCCATTTCAGTTTACGGCAGCGGCAAACAGGTTCGCGACGTCCTTCACGTCGACGATGCCGTCGCTGCCTACCGCTCGCTACTTGCCAATGTCGACCGTGTCTCCGGCAAAGCCTTCAATCTTGGCGGGGGACCGCGCAATGCCGTCAGCGTTCTTTCGGTGCTGCGTGAGATCGAGGAGATTACCGGTCGTCCGGTCGACACAAGTTTCGGCCCGTGGCGGGCCGGCGACCAGTCCTACTTCGTCGCGGATACCGGGAAACTTGAAAGGGAAACTGACTGGGCCGCCCGCGTCGGATGGCGCGATGGGCTCCGGCATCTTGCCGAATGGCTGATCGCCAATCGTTTCGGCGGCCAGCAGATCCGCAGGGAAAAGCGGAAGGTAGTGGCATGACCGCAAACGCGCGAGATACCCGGCACCGCCGCGTGCTGATGACGGTCGACGCCGTTGGCGGGGTCTGGGCTTACGCCATGGATTTGGCTGCCGCCTTGAAGCCAAACCATGTCGAGGTTGTCTTCGCAGGCCTGGGGCCGGTGCCAACGGCGGAAAAGATTGCCGAAGCAAACGGGCTCGGCACGCTTAACTGGCTGGAGGCGCCGCTCGACTGGATGGCGGGGCATGAAAAGGAAGTTGCAGAAGTGCCGCGTTTGATTGCCGATCTCGCCCGCCGCGAGGAGGTCGATCTTCTGCATCTTAATATGCCGTCGCAAGCAGCCGGCATGCAGACGGACCTGCCGGTCATCGTGGTCTGTCATTCCTGTGTGGTGACCTGGTTTGCCGCCGTGCGCGGCACCGCGGTGCCACGTGACTGGCAATGGCAATATCGGCTGAATGAGGCAGGTTTTATCCGTGCGGACACGGTGATCGCCCCGAGCCGCAGCCATTCTGCGGCGATGGAGGCGGCCTATGGAGCGATCCAGAACCTTCGCGTGGTTTACAATGCGAGCGCTCTCGAACGTTCCAGCGAACCCAAACAGGATTTCGTCCTGGCGGCCGGCCGCTGGTGGGACGAGGGGAAAAACGGCGCCGTTCTGGATGCAGCGGCAGCTCTTTCGCGCTGGCCAGTGATGTTGGCCGGTGCCGACCGCGGTCCTAATGGTCAATATCTGCGGTTTCACCATGCCGACCATCTGGGCGAGATCTCGCGTCAGCGGATGGCGGTCCTGGCGCGGCAGGCGGCAATCGTCGCCTCTCCATCCCTTTTCGAACCATTCGGCCTGGCGGCGCTCGAAGCGGCGAGGGCCGGCGCAGCCTTGGTGCTTTCCGATATTCCAACCTATCGGGAGATTTGGGGCGATGCCGCGCTGTTTGCTAATCCGCATCATCCAGAAGCTTTCGCAGATGCCTTCAACCGCCTCGCGGATGATCCGCAGCAGCGCGCAGCCCTCGGCCGGAAGGCGCAGGAGCGATCGGCTCGCTTCAGCCTGGAAGCGCAGGGCGAAGCCATGTCCGGGATCTATTCCGGCAGGCTTGGCCACACCCTATCGACAGCCGCGGAGTGATCATGAAGTTCGTATTCTATACCCATTCGCTCATCTCCGACTGGAACCACGGCAACGCGCATTTTCTTCGCGGTGTGATGCGCGACCTCCAGCGGCGCGGCCATGACACCCTGGCATTGGAACCGGAAGATGCCTGGAGCCGTGCCAACCTTGTCGGCGATCAGGGCGCCTCGGCAATCGCGAGGTTTTACCAGACCTTTCCGCAGCACCGCTCGCAGATCTACGAAAAGAGCTTCGATCATGAAGCCGCGCTTGGGGATGCTGATGTCGTCATCGTCCACGAATGGACGGAGCCTGAACTGGTTGCGCGGCTCGGCCGCATCCGGAGCAATGGCGCCGACTTCACGCTGCTCTTTCACGACACACATCATCGGGCAGTCTCGGCCGAAGGCGATATCGCCGGGTTGACCCTTAGCGACTATGACGGTGTGCTGGCTTTCGGCGAGACGTTGCGGGAACGCTATCTCAAAGCAGGCTGGGGAAAGTCCGTGTTCACCTGGCACGAAGCAGCCGACGACACTCTGTTTCGGCCAATGCCGGAAATCGACAGAACCGGAGACCTCATCTGGATTGGCAACTGGGGTGATGATGAACGGTCGGCCGAGATCGCCGAATTCCTGGTCGGTCCCGCCCAATCGCTTGGCCTGAAGACGACCGTTCGCGGCGTCCGGTATCCCGATCAGGCGCTCGAGGCTCTTCGCGAAGCCGGTATCGCTTACGGCGGATGGATCGCCAATGCGGATGTTCCTGCCGCCTTCGCCAGCCACAAGGTGACAGTGCACATTCCACGACGTCCCTATGTCCAGCATCTGCCGGGTATTCCAACCATCCGCGTCTTCGAAGCCCTTGCCTGCGGGATACCATTGATCTCGGCACCATGGGACGATGCCGAACACCTCTTCTCGCCGGGCACGGATTTTCTTCTCGTTCGCGACGGCGAGGAAATGAAGAGGAATCTGCGTGACGTTCTTTCGGATCCCGATTACGCCGTAAGCCTCGCCGCGGCGGGTCTGACGACGATCAAGGCGCGCCACACCTGCCGGCATCGCGTCGACGAGCTTTTCGCAGTCCTGACGCGCTGCGGTACGAACCGCGTCACCGCCAATTTCCAATCCCGCGAGGCAGCCGAATGAAGATCGCATTTTTCGGTTCAAGCCTCGTCTCCGCCTATTGGAATGGCGCTGCCACCTATTATCGCGGCCTGCTGCGGGCGCTGGCGGCGAAAGGATATGACATCACTTTCTATGAACCCGATGTCTATGATCGGCAAAAGAACCGCGACATGGATCCGCCGGGCTGGTGCAAGGTCGTCGTCTACGAAGGCACGATCGACGCCTTGAAGGCCGTCAGCGGCTCTGCGGCTGAGGCCGATATCGTCGTCAAGGCAAGCGGCGTCGGTTTCGAAGACGATCTGCTTCTGGAAGAGGTGCTTGGCCATGCGCGGCCGCAGGCCCTGAAAATCTTCTGGGATGTCGATGCGCCGGCAACGCTTGCCGAACTCAAGGCAAATCCCGATCATCGGCTGCGCCGGGCGCTTTGCGGGATCGATCTTGTCCTCACTTATGGCGGCGGCGATCCGGTCGTCAACGCATACCGCGCCGTCGGCGCGGCCGACTGCGTGCCGATCTACAATGCGCTCGATCCGCAAACGCACCACCCGGTGCCCGAGGACATACGCTTCTCCGCCGATCTCGCCTTCCTCGGCAACCGTCTGCCGGATCGCGAGGCGCGGGTCGAGCATTTCTTTCTGGAGCCCGCGTCACGTTTGCCGGACCGGACATTCCTGCTTGGCGGTTCCGGCTGGCAGGACAAGCCGGTCGCGTCCAATATCCGCTATATCGGCCACGTGCCGACGCGGGATCACAATGCCTTCAACGTGACCCCGACGGCGGTTCTCAATGTATCGCGCGCCAGCATGGCGGAAAACGGTTTCTCGCCGGCGACACGCGTCTTCGAAGCCGCCGGCGCCGGCGCCTGCCTTATTACCGACGACTGGGAAGGCATCGAGTTCTTCCTGAAGCCCGATGAGGAAATCCTGGTCGCGCGCGACGGACAGGACGTGGCGGCGCTGGTTGCCGGCTTGTCGCGCCAGTCGGCTCGGAAAATTGGCGAGAGCGCGCGTCAGCGCGTGCTGACAGAGCACACCTACACCAATCGAGCCGAAGCCGTAGACAAGATTTTCCGCGCTCGTCTCGGCGCGCGGATGGAGGCAGCCGAATGACCCGGTCGCTCGACATCGTCTTTATCGGGCTTTCACTTTCCTCGTCCTGGGGAAACGGCCATGCCACGACTTACCGCGCTCTCATCAAAGGGCTTCGCCAGGACGGTCACCGGGTTCTGTTCCTGGAGCGGGACGTCCCCTGGTACGCCAGTCAACGCGATCTTGCTTCACCGGATTTCTGCGACCTCGCCTATTACGGCGACATCGACCCGATGATCGACCTTCATCGAGATCGGCTGAGACGAGCCGATGCCGTCATCGTCGGATCCTACGTGCCCGAGGGTGTGGCGCTCATCGACAAACTCGACAAGCTTGAGCCAAAAGGGCTCTGCTTCTACGACATCGACACGCCTGTAACCCTCGCAAAGCTTGATCGCGGCGAGGAGGAATATCTGGCGCTGCGGCAGATCCCAATCTTTGACGCCTACTTCTCCTTTTCCGGAGGAGAGGTACTGACCCGGCTGGAGAAGAGATATGGGGCGAGGAAAGCTGTCGCGCTCTACTGCTCGGTCGATGAAACCCGATATGCCAACACAGGTGAGCCAGCTTGCTGGGATCTTGGCTACCTTGGAACATACAGCCCGGATCGCCAGCCGACATTGGACCGCCTGCTTCTGGAGCCGGCACGTCGCCTGCCATCCATGCGCTTCGTCGTCGCCGGGCCGCAATATCCCGCCGAGATCGACTGGCCGGCGAACGTGGAGCGCATCGAGCATTTGGCGCCGGCTGATCATGCAAGCTTCTACACCAGGCAACGGTTTACCCTGAATGTGACCCGCAGCGACATGATCGCCGCCGGATGGTCGCCTAGCGTGCGGCTCTTCGAAGCCGCAGCCTGCGGAACAGCTGTTGTCAGCGACTTCTGGCGCGGGCTCGATGAACTCCTGCCAGCTGGGGAGGCTTTGCTTGTTGCGCAAGGTCCAGCCGATGTCGTGGCGGTGTTGACCGAACTCGCCGATGCCGACCGCATCGCGATTGCCGCTGCCGCCAGAAGGCGCGTCTTGAGCGGCCATACCGGAGCTGCCCGTGCCGCCGAACTCGCCCAGACCCTTTCGAAACTGCCGGCAAACCGAGCTTATGAGCGTATTTCAGCGTGAAGGAGAGTATCGATGCTGCAAGTCAATCGTCGCGGAAAAGCCAAGACTGTTCTGGTGGCAGGGGGAGCCGGCTTTGTCGGGTCTCATCTCTGCGATGCCCTCCTCGGTCGTGGTGATTCCGTCATCTGCGTTGACAGTTATATTACCGGCTCGCTGGATAACGTGCGTCCGTTGACCAATCACCCGCGCTTCCGGCTTATCGAAAAGGATGTTTGCCAGTTCCTGGAAATCGAGGAGCCGCTGGACCAGATCTATAACCTCGCCTGCGCAGCATCGCCGCCGCAATATCAGGCGGATCCTGTCCATACGATGATGACCTGCGTTGCCGGCACGGGAAACCTGCTTGCGCTTGCCGAACGACACGGCGCTTCGTTCCTCCAGGCTTCGACGAGCGAGGTCTATGGCGATCCGGCCGAACATCCCCAGCGGGAAGACTATCGCGGCAATGTCAACTGCACGGGGCCGCGGGCCTGCTATGATGAAGGAAAGCGCGCCGCCGAAGCCCTCTGCTTCGACATGTTGCGTGCCGGCCGCGTCGATGCCCGCGTTCCCCGCATTTTCAACACCTATGGCCCGCGCATGCAGGCAAATGACGGCCGCATTGTTTCAAACCTGATCGTGCCGGCCCTGTCTGGAAAACCCCTGACCATCTATGGAAGCGGCACGCAGACGCGGTCGTTCTGCTATGTCAGCGATCTGGTCAGCGGCCTGATTGCGCTGATGGACCTCAGGCCCAACCCCGGCGTACCGGTCAATCTCGGCAATCCCGGTGAGTTCACGATCAACGAGCTCGCCCAGATGATCCGCTCGATGGTGCCTGGCCGGACGGGGATTGTCTACAAGCCGCTGCCGAAGGACGATCCACAGCGCCGCCGTCCGGATATCTCGCGAGCGCGGGAACTTCTCGATTGGCAACCGACGGTGCAGCTTTCAGAAGGCCTCGTCTCTACGGTGGAATGGTTTGCCAACAGCCTCGCCCGCCGCCCGCGGCGGCAGGCAACGGCGTCTCGCAGCCACCTGAACCCGACAGCCTCGCTGATGGCTCCCGCGCAAGGCTGATCGAAAAACGGAGGCAAGCCATGATGAACCTCGCCCTGAAACGCCGCGTGAGTGAACTCGGCCCCTGGTTCCAGAACATGCGGCTCGGAGAGATTGAAACCGCTCCGGATCATTTTCTCGGCGATTATCCCGCTTTCAAATGGGAGCGCTTCAAACATGTCGTGCCCGAAGATCTGGGCGGGCGCAGCGTGCTCGATATCGGCTGTAATGCCGGCTTTTACGCACTTGAGATGAAACGGCGCAATGCCGGGCGTGTGCTCGGCATCGATTCCGATGCCCGTTATCTTGAGCAAGCTCGTTTCGCCGCCGCTCATTTCGGCCTCGACGTCGAATTCAAGCAGATGTCGGTTTACCAGGTGCCGGCCCTCGGGGAAGCCTTTGATCTGGTACTCTTCATGGGCGTGCTTTACCATCTACGTCACCCGTTGCTGGCGCTCGATCTGCTCTACGAACATGTGGTTGCGGATTTGATGCTATTCCAATGCCTGCAGCGCGGCGACGAGCGAACCGCTTTGCCGGAGGAGAACTATGATTTCTCGGAATGGGCCGTGTTCGACCAACCGGATTTTCCAAGATTGTTCTTCGTCGAGGAGCGTTACGCCGACGATCCCACGAATTGGTTCATCCCGAACAAGGCGGCGGTCGAGGCGATGTTGCGCAGTTCCGGTTTTTTGGTGGAAGCCAATCCCGAGCGAGAAGTCTATCTTTGTCGGCGCGGCCGCCGGCCATACATGGTCGAGCCGCCGCCAATTTGAGACGGTCAGTCTATTGGCGGGTTCAAAATGCTGAAAGGTGCCCGATTACTATCGATTGCGGTTGCTGCAATCGTCATTGCCTCCTCCACGACCTGGTTGCTGACCAGGCCGCACGCGCCTTTTTCTGCCGACGATCCGAGGCTGACACCAGGAGATGCTGAGCGCGGGCGGTTGGTATTTGCCGCGGGCGATTGCGCCTCCTGCCATGCGTCTCCTGGCCAGCCAGATCGCCTGAAACTTGGAGGGGATCTTGCGCTCGCCTCGCCCTTCGGAACCTTCAGAACCCCCAATATCTCCCCAGACCGCGAGGCCGGCATAGGATCGTGGTCGGTGGCCGATTTGGCCAATGCCCTGATTGCCGGCGTGTCGCCAGCCAAGCAGCATTATTATCCTGTCTTTCCCTATGCCAGCTATACTGGGATGAAACTTGACGATGTCAGGGATCTCTACGCCTTCCTACGGACACTTGAGCCTGTTGCCGATCGGCCGCAACCGCATGACCTCGCTCTGCTGTTTCGCATCCGGCGGTTTGTCGGCTTCTGGAAGTTTTTATTCTTTAACGAGGGCCGATCCGAAGGAATACTGAACGGGGATCCCTTGCATGATCGCGGCGCCTATCTTGTCGAGGTGATCGGCCATTGTGCCGAATGCCACTCGACGCGCAACATCTTCGGCGCGATAGAGCCGAAAACTCGCTTTGCCGGGGGCGTCAGCTCTGAGGGCGTCGGCTTCAACCCGAATATCACGCCGGAGGGCATCGGTTCATGGTCGGAGAACGATCTCGTAGAGATGCTCAAAAGCGGCAAGACGCCAGACCACGGCTACGTGGGTTGGTCGATGGCAGATGTCGTTAAAAATACCTCGGAACTCCCTGATGCCGATCGGGTTGCCATGGCTCGATACCTGAAGTCGCTACCGCCACGCCCGACGGCTCAACCCTAGCGAAAGGGGTGCCGGGCCGGCTCGCCAAACGGCTCTTTGGCGACCTCACGGCATGACCACCGAATAGATTTTGAGAATGACGCTTTTGGTGGCTCGACTTGGAACCGGGTTGATAGCCTAAACGTTTCCATCTGCAAACGGACATGACGTTAAGAGGCAAACGGCATGAACACGGCTTTTACCAAGCCCTCGCGAATAGCACTGGTCGTCGAGGACGATTACGTCCTGGCGAGCGAGCTTGCGTTGAAACTGTCGGAAGCCGGAATGAAGGTGATCGGGCCGGCACCCAGCATAGAGCAAGCCCTTAAATACATCGAGGATTTCTCTCAAATCGACGTTGCCATCTTGGACATCAATATCCGCGGAACGATGGTGTTTCCTGTGGCCGACGAGCTATCGAAGCGCAGGATCCCCTTCTTCTTTGCGACCGGCTACAGCCGAGATGTCGTTCCGCCGCGATTTGCCGACCGCATATTCGTCGAAAAACCGCTGGACAAAAGTGCAATTCTGCATGCCATTTCGGATTGCCATGAGCCCGCGGAGAGGCCGTCGCGCAACCAGGAAAACCGAATTCTTTCGGCCCTTTCCAGTCGCGAATTTGATGTCATTCAGCCGCATCTGAAACCGGTTCGCCTGGTCCAGGGCGAAATCCTCGAGCAGCAATTTGGAGAGATCGCAGCTGTCTCCTTCATCGAAAGCGGAATTGTTTCGCTCATTGCATTGTCCCTCGATGGCTCTCAGGTGGAGGCGGGCCTTATTGGGCGTGAAGGCGTGACCGGCACGGGCTTGCTCGAAGGGGATTGGCGGACGCCTTATAATCTGATGGTGCAGATCGAAGGAACCGCTCAGCGCATCGACGTCGACAGCTTCCTTCGTCTCACACATAAAGCGCCGCGATTGCGCTCTCTTTCCTCGTCCTTTGCAAGATCGCTTGGGATTCAGGTCGGCTATACGGCCTTAGCCAATGGCCGATATTCAATAGAGCAGAGACTGGCGCGCTGGCTGCTCATGCTCAATGACCGTGTGGACAGCCAAGTACTCAATCTTACCCATCAGTATATGTCCTTCATGCTGGGCGTCCGGCGTTCCGGCGTGACGGGCGCGCTCCATATTCTGGAAGGCGAGAAGCTCATCAGATCCGTACGAGGAAAGGTCATCATCGTCGATCGGGAGGGCCTCATCCTCAAGGCTCATGGGTCCTACGGCATACCGGAGGCGGAATACGAGCGCCTGATGGGCTTTTCATTGAGAGGCGCGGAGAAAAACGTGATGACCACGGCCAATCGTGCCTCCGCGTTTGCCGCCCCAAGATTTTAGGGTCAAGTGAAGTCATAGCCTCCGTCGTATATGCATCTCGTCCGCCGTGTTTAATCCTGGGACGGCGCAACTTTTGCCTTCAACGATAGTTCGACAGGCAAAGGAGGCCAGATCATGCAGGAATCGCCGGCGCTCGCAGGGTGCCTCTATCTGGTCGTCGAAGACGAGTATCTGGCAGCGTCCAGCCTGATGACGGCCTTGGAGGACGAAGGTGCAAAGATCGCCGGACCCGTATCGAATGTTGCGGCCGCATTGGCGCTTGTCCGCAAGCGCGCATTTGAACTCGACGGGGCGATCCTTGATATCAATCTACGCGGAGCGAGTGTTTACCCGGTGGCCGAGAAGCTATCCGAATATAAGATTCCCTTCGTTTTTGTTACCGGCTACGAATGTGACTCCTTGCCAGAGCCTTTCCGCGCAGCGCCGTGCCTCAACAAGCCATGCGATGAGCAAGAACTACTGGAGGTGCTTGCCGGCTTGCCAAGGCGGCAGATGCGGTCTGGAATGCATCCGGCTAATTGATGCAGATGCCTCTCGCCCCGTTGGAAAGGTGCCCCGTGGAAAAAAGCAATCAATCGAAATTGTTTTCGGGAAAACGCATCCTGATCGTCGAAGACGAATATTTCCTTGCCGACGAGACGCGCCGGAGGCTGGAAGACCTTGGAGCGGTTGTCGTGGGACCGACGTCAAACGTTAGCCGGGCCCTCGATCTTATCAAAAAGGAACAAATCGACGCGGCGATCCTCGACGTTTTTCTTGGTGACGAGCTGGTATTTGCCGTCGCCGATGAACTGGAGGCGCGAGACATAAATTTCGTTTTTGCCACCGGCTACGACCCCTCTCACATCCCGGTCAAATACAAGGGGTTTGCGCTTTGCGAGAAACCAGCCGAGCTCGAGCAGATCGCCGTTGCACTTTTCGGTCCGGACGGTCCCGACCGACTGAACTGATCGTCCTGCCCTCGACTTGTCATGCAACTAAGCGCGGTCGACGATTAAGTCGCTGGGAAGTCTGGCCCTGCGAGCGTTGATACCGAAGAAACGAGGCAGCCTGTGGTCGACGCGGAACTATGTGGGCTCGCCGACTGTTGAGCATGATCACGAAAGGTCAAAGGTCATGTCATCAAGCGCGACCAGGGATATCATCGCTATCGGCGGGTCGGCCGGAAGTGGAGCCGTCCTTCGAACACTCGTTGCCGACTTGCCTGCCGACCTTCCGGCAAGCATCTTCGTCAGCACTCATATACCTGCAAACTCTCCCGGGTTTTTGCCGGAGATACTATCGGCAAGATCAAAGCTTCCCGTAACGCAGGCGGTGGACGGTCAGCCGATTGAGCGCGGGCATATCTATCTCGCTGCCCCTGATCGGCATTTGCTGCTTATGGGCGAAACAATCAAGTTTGGTGCCGGCCCTCGGGAAAATATGGTCCGGCCCTCGATTGATCCGATGTTTCGTTCTGCTGCCTTGTCGTTCGGTCCGCGGGTGGTCGGGCTCGTCCTGACGGGAATGCTCAACGACGGAGCGGCTGGACTGCATGCGATCAAGTCCAATGGCGGCACTGCGCTGGTCCAGCACCCGCTCGATGCGGAGGCGGATCAGATGCCGCTGGCAGCGCTTGAGGCGGTTGAAATCGATCATGTGGCCCCGGCCGCTGAACTCGGGAGGCTTTTGACCGGCATCGCCGGAAGCAAGGCGGGGCCGGCGATCGGCGAGCCCTCCGACGATCTGCGGCTCGAGGTCGAAATCGCAGCTGGCGGCCGAACTGGCAGCGCTGAACTGCGCAAGATCGCCTCGCCGACAGCCATAACCTGCCCGGATTGTCACGGTGTGCTTTCAGAGGTTCGGGGGTCCCGACCGTTGCGATTTCGCTGTCAAATCGGCCACGCTTATACCGCTGACGCGCTTGCTGCACATATCGATGAACTCGACGAGGCAATCAGGATTGCCATGCGGGTGATGGAGGAGCGGGTGACACTGGTGGAGCGCATGGCCAGGGACGCCCGTGACACCGGCCGTACAGCCGTAGCCGAGCTCTATGAGGCGCGAGCAGTCGAATACAAGCGCTATTCCGCGACGCTGCGGGATGCTGCGTTGACGTCTCTTCGACACGGTCGCGCGTCGCGTTTCCAAGAGGTCTGATAAAGGTGTATCTTTGTGCCGTCCCGAACGTTTAAGGTCGGTGCAACAGAGGCATGGATCGATGATGGCGTACGACGAACAGGACAGTATGGAGCAACAGGTAAACGCGGCTGAACGGGATCAGCACGAACAGCCGCTTGTCGTCGTCGGCATTGCGGTTTCTGCTCAGTCGCTTCATTCGCTCGAAAAGATCTTCTCCGACATCGGCGTTGGCCTCAGCGCATCCTACCTTGTGGCAGTGTACCAGCAGGATGGGCTCAGTGCGGCGACCGTGCTTGAGATGGTCGGTCGGCAGCAGCGACTGGCCGTGACGGTCGCAGTCGATGGCGAGCGGATCCTTCCAAACCATATCTATATCGGCGGCTCGGACGATATGATGACCCTTGAAGACGGTCATATCCGCGTCCGGCCGGCCTCCGAACCCGTCGGACATCGCGGCACGATCGATACGATGCTGATTTCGCTTGCAGAACACGCGCACGAGCGCGCCGTCGCCGTGGTGCTTTCAGGGCTGGATCATGACGGTACTGCCGGGGTTGCGGCAACCAAGAAATTTGGCGGCCTCTCAATCGTCGAGTTAAGCGAAGGCGAAGAAGGGTCTTCCGAGGAAGGAAGAGGAGCAATCGCGATTGCAGACCTGCGTCTGCCGGCGCAAAGCATCGCTGCCCAGATCGCGCTTTATGCAAGCAATGTTACCGAGGAGGAAGAGGCTGGACTGGACGACGAGCAGCCGAGCGCGATCGAGGCGCAAATTACGCAAATTGCCACGGTCCTTCGCAATGTCACCAGCCATGACTTCCACGGCTATAAACGGGGTACGTTCACCCGGCGCGTCCAGCGACGCATGCAGGTGTTGCAGATTGGCAGCATCGACGCCTACATCGAGCGATTGCGTGCGAGCCGCGACGAAGTGCAAAACCTCTTTCAGGACCTGCTGATCGGCGTCACCCAGTTCTTTAGGGATCCAGCCGAGTTCGACGCCCTTGAGCGTGAGATTCCAAGACTGTTCGAGGGCAAGGAGCCGACCGATCAGTTGCGCGTCTGGGTACTGGGTTGCGCCACCGGCGAGGAGGCCTACTCGATCGCAATGCTGCTGCGCGAGCATATGGCGACGATGGACTACCCGCCTGATGTGCAGATATTTGCGACCGATCTTGACGCTCGCGCGCTCGGAATTGCGCGCGCCGGACGCTATTCCGCTGCGATAACCTCCCAGGTCCCGCCCGAGCGCCTTGCTCGCTGGTTCGTGCGCGAAGGCGACACCTATTGCGTCGTCAAGGAGCTGCGGGAGATGTGCATCTTCTCGCCGCACAACATCGTCAAAGACGCGCCGTTTTCCCGCATCGACATTCTGTCATGCAGAAATCTGTTGATCTATCTGGACGGCGAGCTGCAAAACCGGGTTATCCCGATCTTCCACTTCGCCCTCCGGCCGAGCGGCATTCTGTTTTTGGGTTCTTCTGAAAACGTTACCCGCCACGCCAAGCTTTTTGCGCCCATCGACCGCAAAAATCGCCTGTTTCGAAGGCTGGAAACGGCAACGCGCATTATTCCGGATTTTCCGCTCAGCCCACGCCCACGCAGCCCCGACCATGCGCTGATGGTACCGCCTCCGATACTCCAGACCGGTCGGCTGTCGGCAACGATCAGCAGGCAGGCTGAGGTCGTTGCAGAGCGCTTTGCGCCAGCCTATGTGGTCGTCGACTCACATTACGACGTGCTGCATTTTTCAGGCCGCACGGGCCGCTATCTCGAGCCGGCATCGGGAACGGCGACGCTCAATCTCCTGAGCCTTGCTCACCGCGATCTTAGGCTCGATATGCGCTCTGCCTTGCAGCGTGCCACCACCGAGGCCGTCAAGGTGGAAGTTCCAAGGGTGCTGCTGCGCCAGGACGATCGCACCTACGCCGTCAATGTCATTGTCGAACCGCTTGGCAGTGGCGACGTCACCTCGCTGATCGTTTTGTTTCAGGACGCCGGACAGGTGGCCGAAGGGACGGCGCCTGATGGCGGCAGACTGACAAGTGAAGAGCATGTGAAGCGGCTGGAGACCGATCTGCGCGTCACGCGCGACCGGCTTCAGGCGACAATCGAGGAACTTGAATCGACCAACGAGGAGCTGAAATCCTCCAACGAGGAATATCAGTCGATCAACGAAGAGCTGCAGTCGGCCAACGAGGAAATGGAAACCTCGAAGGAAGAATTGCAATCGGTCAACGAGGAATTGCAGACCGTCAACGGCGAGCTTGCCCATCGGGTTACCGAACTTGACCGGACGAATTCGGACCTGAAGAACCTTCTCGAGGCGACGCAGATCGCCACGGTTTTCCTCGACAACGACCTGCGTGTCAGAAGCTTCACGCCGGCGGCAACCGAAATTTTCCATCTGCTCGATACTGACGTCGGGCGGCCGCTCGACCATGTCGTATCTCGCGTCGCGTATCCCGAGCTAATGGACGACGTTCGCCTTGTCCTCAGGACACTGGTGCCCGTCGACCGAAAAGTCAGCGATCCCGCCAATGATCGGCACTATGCTGCCCGCGCGCTGCCTTATCGCAGCGTCGACAATTATATCAGCGGTGCCGTCGTCACCTTCACCGATCTGACCGCTACCTATGAGGCGGAAGTGGCGCTTCGACGCAGCGAGGAGCGCTTGCAGCGCGTCTTGGAGACGGATGCCGTCGGCGTGATATTCCTGAATTCGGAGGGCGTCATCTTCGACGCCAACGAGGTTTTCCTGAAGATGTCCGGGTACAGCCGCTCACAAATGGAGCGCGCCGAGTTGCACTGGCGCCGGCTGACCCCGGATGAGCACCTCGCCGAGACGGAAGCCCAGATGGAAGCCGTCAAAGAGACCGGCAAGATTGGGCCGTATGAGAAGGAATTCTTTCTGGCTGACGGAACGCGACGCTGGATGCTGTTTGCCGGACGCGACCTTGGCGACGGCACGATCGCCGAGTTCTGCATCGACATATCGGCGCGAAAACAGGCCCAGGCAGCTTTGCGGCAGGGCGAGGAGCAGTTCCGTCTGTTTGGCGAAGCCTCTTCCGACGTCTTGTGGATCCGTGACGCTGAGACGCTGCAATGGGTCTACCTGACGCCGGCTTTCGAGACCATCTACGGTGTCGACCGCGAGCAGGCCATGACGGGCAATAATTTCCGAAGCTGGTCTGAACTCATCATTCCCGAAGACCGGGAACAAGCGCTTTTAGAAATCGGCAGGGTGCGAAATGGCGAACGCGTGGAGTTCGAATATCGCATTAGGCGCGCCTCGGACCACGAAATTCGCTGGTTGCGAAGTGCCGACTTTCCGATTTTCGGAGAAGACGGCAATGTCAGACAGATCGGGGGCATCGGCCGCGATATCACGGATGAGAAAGCCTCTGCCGACCGCACGAAAGTCCTCGTCGGCGAGCTTCAGCACCGAACCCGCAACCTTATGGCCGTCGTCCGTTCGATGGCCGACAAGACCATGCGGTCGAGCACCGATCTGGCGGATTTCCACGAGAGATTCCGCGACCGGCTGGACGTGCTGGCGCGGGTGCAGGGGTTCTTATCGCGGCTGCAGGAGGGCGAGCGCATCACCTTCGATCAGCTAATCCGCTCCGAACTGGCGGCCCACGGCGTGCCGGACGGCGAGATGAGCCGGATCACCTTGGATGGTCCCGAAGGTGTCCGCCTTCGATCGACGACAGTGCAGACAATGGCGTTGGCGATGCACGAGCTTGGCACCAATGCCGCCAAGTATGGAGCGCTGAGCCAGCCCCAGGCCCATCTCGCCGTCAATTGGCGGGTCGAACTGCCGGATGGAGATGGCAAGCCATGGCTGCATGTCGACTGGCGGGAGAGCCGGGTTAAGATGCCGCCCGCCGGTTCCGGGCCGCAAGGGGGTGGCCAGGGCCGCGAACTTATCGAACGGGCGCTCCCCTACCAGCTGGATGCGAAGACGTCCTATATTGTCGGCGGTGACGGCATCCATTGTATGATCTCAATCCCGGTTTCTCTTAGCAATCTGATCGAGGATGACGCCCATGACTGAAGGGGGGATTCTGAGCGGTCGCCATGTGCTGGTGGTCGAGGACGAGTTCATGCTGGCGGAAGACTTGTCCCAGGAGCTTGCCGAGGCGGGAGCCGTGGTGATCGGCCCGGCCCAATCGCTGGAGCGTGCGATTGCGTTGCTGGCAACGCCTGACATTCTTGATGCAGCGGTTCTGGACGTCAACCTGCAGGGAGTCCCGGTTTACCCGGTTGCGGACGCCCTTCTGGCGCGCCACGTTCCGTTTATCTTCACCACAGGCTATGATGCCTCCGTCTTGCCGGCGCGGTTCCAGTCAATGGGGTGCTGCTCCAAACCCATCGACATGAGGCGGCTCATGGAGTGCCTCCAAACCGCCATCGCCACCGCTCGAGCAGTCTGACCCGAGCCTCCTTCAATCACCGGCAGCCTGTTTATCATTCGATGAATGTCGCAAGCCGGCTGGCCTGATGGTCGGCTCCCGCATCTGATCGCAACGCAAGCAGTTCAGCGTTCAGCCTGTCGAGGTGAGCGACATGCATGACCTGCGATTCTTCGAAATTGACCAGGAGCCTCATCGCCTCAGTCGCATCCACACCGCGGTCGGTCAGTTCAGCCACGATCTCTCGCTGCCTCGCGATATGCTGTCCGCCCAAGGCGACATGCTCTCGCGCCTGCTGCAGATGTCTCTCCACCATTCCTCTTTCCATGTGAGATCTCCTCTCCGGTAGATTATGCGCCTATTATCACCCTTCCGATACGCTAATCGCTGACCGCACAATCAAGGTCGGGCCGCTGACGATTACAAGCTGCGGCATGCGAGATCGCGGACGATGGAGGTGTTCTCAGCGAGCGTAGAGATAGGCAGCCAGGTCGCGCGCTTCCTTTTCGGATATGCCGGTGGCCGGCATTGCCGTCTTTGGAGAATAGGTCTGAGGCGCGACGATCCAGTCGACGAGATTGTCGGCCGAATTGTTGAGGACACCGGCGATATAAACCCGCTCTCGCAGGCCGGAAAGATCGCCGCCGACCTTGCCGTCGGCACCTTCGATCCCGGGGATGGTATGACATCCGCTGCATCCGTATCGGCGAAAGATCACCGGCGCTCGGGCCGGGTCGCCTTTTGTCAAGGCGATGGCTGCGGCTTGCCTTTCGGATCGTCCCCGAAAGAAGTCGGTCATCGCCAATGCCGCGGCCAGGCTAAGCGCACATGCGCCAATGAGGATGACCGGACGAAGAGACCTACTGAGCGACGATGTCTGTTCCACCTGCGCCTCCCTTTCCAGAATCCCTGATCCAAAGGGCCGCCAACGCCAGCGCCACAGCCGCGTAGATGATCCCTGCGGGCACCCACATTACCAGGCCCGCAATCTGCTGGTCTTCGAGCGGCGAGAGGCCCCAGTTCGCTGAGCCTCGCGTCTGCAGGCCATAGAGCACGTTTGGCGAAAGCGCGATGAGGGCGCCGAGAACGCTCATATGCAGCATGGTCAAAAAGAGGTGCCATGCGGCAAGACCTCTATTGGTCTTCCAGATGACAGACCACCAGAACAGGATGGCGGTTGCGAAAAAACAAAGATGCTGCAGGCGGTGGAGGGAAACGCTTTCGATCGCTGCGTCGAAGAGAACCGGCGCGTGCCATGCCCAGATCGCAATGCCATGGACCAACGTTGCAGCCGTGCCGCGGCTGAGGAAATTCCAGGTCCTGCGCACCGTCTTTGTGGCAATTGCCCGTCCGGCCTCGCGACTGATCGTCTTTGGAAGCCCCCAAAGCAGCATCGCTGCCGGGCGCGCCAAGACGATGAGCGGCGCTGAAACCGCCATGACCAGTTCGTGCTCGACCATATGGACGGTAAACAGCTGCTCTCCCAGCCAATGCAGCGGCGAGACAAGCGCACCGGCAAGAACGAGCCAGCCAAGCCAGAAGGCCAAACTCCGACGCGCGAAGTCACGGCGGCCAGCAGGAGACCGCGTCCGGAAGCGAAGGCTGCCGCTGGCATAGAGGATTGCGCTGAGCCCAAGTGGCCCAATTATCCAGGGATCGGCCGTCCATGCAAGCGAGGTCGAATGCGCATGGCCCTCATGCGCAACCGCCGGCTGGCTTGCTGCCAAGGTCAGAAAAAATACGATCGCGCTTCCTGTTCTCATAGCCGGGGCACCCAATAGATGCATCCGTAAAGGGGAAGCCAGGTCAGGACGACGAAGTTCCAGTAGAGCGCGTTGTCCTCGACGTCGCCGTAGCGCCGGGCATTGTCTCCGTGCTTTGAAAACATCAAACAGGCAAGAACGACCGTGTCGACGATGTCGGTGACGATGTGGGTCGTATGCAGGCCGAGCAGGGTCCAGACGATCGATCCATAGGCGTTGTCGTCCCAGCTGATATGAAGCGCAGGAAATTCGAAGGCGCGGGGTATGAGGGCTAGAAGGCCGAGAATGGCCATGACCACCAGTCCCGCCCGTACCTTGCGGAGGTCCCTCTGCTTTGCCCATCGCGATACGAGCATGTTCGGCACCACGCTTAAAAGAAGCAGCAAGGTCAGGATCGTGCCGGCAAGAAGGTCCGGAGGCGGGGCTTTGATCGGCCACTGTGGCGCCAGGCTCATCAGGTAGAAATAGACCGCGATTGCCAGGGCAAAGCCCGTGCCTTCGATCAGCATGAAGGCGCTGGTGCCCCAGAAGGTCAGGCTCGCGCTGCCCATGCCATGCGGGGGAAGTTTTGACAGATCGAGCGCTATACGTTCCTTCACGACTCGTCCTCCGGCGTTTGCTTCGGCCAGAACCACCCGGTCAGCGTGATCGCCACGGGGATGGCTCCCCAGACGACCGCCCAGGGGCTGAAGATCGAGGCAATCAGCATGATGCTCGTGGCGATGGCTGCCAGAAATGGCCAGATGGAATCGGCCGGCGAGGATTCCCGGGCTTCCGGTTCGCCTGCTGTGACGCTGCTGACGACCAGTTCACGCCGGTCGAGCCGCAATCCCGTTGCCACCGGTAGCGCCTCACCCGACGTCCAGAGCGGCTCGAGGGATTCGACTACAGGAATGTGCCGGAAGTTATAAGGCGGCGGGGGCGAGGGCATTGCCCATTCCAATGTCGAGGCGTTCCATGGATTGGGGCCGGCCGGAGGCCCATGTCGGACACTACGCAGGACGTCGATGAAGAAGACGAGAAAGCCAGCCGCCAGGATGACGGCACTGAGGCTGACGAAGAGGTTGAGACCCGCCCAGGGCAGCTCTGGCGGATAGGTGTAGACGCGCCGCGGCATGCCTTGCAGGCCCAGCATATGCATCGGGAAGAAGGTGAGGTGGAAGCCTGTGAAGATCAGCCCGAAGGCCCAGCGGCCAAGCCTCTCGCTCATCATCCGGCCGGTCATCTTCGGGAACCAATAATAGATCGCTCCAATGAGCGGGAAGACCGAACCTCCGATCAGCACATAATGAAAATGGGCCACGACAAAATAGGTGTCATGGACCTGCGTATCGAAGGGCACCGATGCCACCATGACGCCGGTCAACCCGCCGATGACGAAGGTAATGAGGAAGCCGATGATGAACAGCATCGGTGTCTTGAAGATGGGGCGGCCATCCCAAAGCGTAGCCAGCCAGCAGAAGATCTGGGTGCCTGCAGGAATGGCGATTGCCATGCTCGATGCAGTGAAGAAACTGCTGCCGACGCGCGGCAGCCCGGCCACGAACATGTGGTGCACCCATAGACCGAAGGCGAGGACACCGGTTGCAATCATCGCCAGCACCAGCGGCAAATAGCCGAAGGTCGGGCGTTGCGTGAAGGTCGAGATCATCGCCGAGACCATGCCGACGGCAGGCAGGAAGATGATATAGACCTCCGGATGCCCGAAGAACCAGAACAGATGCTGCCAGAGAAGGGCGTCGCCGCCTTCTGACGGATTGAAGAACTGCGTGCCGACCAGCCGGTCGAGAATGAGCGACGAGCTGGCGAGCATGATCGCCGGCATTGCCATGATGACCAGAAAGGCGGTGACAAGCATCGACCAGACGAAGATCGGGATCCGGTCGAGCGACATGCCGGGCGCCCGCAATTTGAAGACCGTCACGACGATCTCGACGGCAACGGCAAGGGCTGAGACCTCCGTGAAGGTGATCATCTGGGCCCAGATGTCTGCCCGCTTGCCCGGACCATATTGGGGGCCCGCTAGTGGCACGTAAGCAAACCATCCAACATCGGGGGCAGTGTCGAGTGCCAGCGAAGTCCACAAAAGCAACCCGCCGGCGAGAAAGATCCAGTAGGAGAAGGCATTCAACCTGGGAAAGGCGATGTTGCGGGTGCCAACCATCAGGGGAACCAGATAGACCGCCATCGCCTCCATCACCGGCACGGCAAACAGGAACATCATGTTGCTCCCGTGTACGGTGAAGATCTGGTTGTAACGGTCTGCGCTGATGAAGCGGGCCTCGGGGAAGGCGAGCTGGAGGCGCATGGCCAACGCCAGGACGCCGCCGAGCATCAGAAACACGAAGGCTGTGGCAATATAACGCCGGCCGATGATCTTGTGGTCAACGGTTGAGAGCGCCGCGAGCACGCCTGCCGGCGTCGACCAGGTGCGCCGGAGCAAGGCTTCGGCCTTTTCGTCGCCGGCAGCCAGATCGGCAGGTGAGGGCGTTTTACCAAACCATGTCATTGGAGCCCCTTCATATAGGCGCTCAGCTGGCGCAGCTCTTCGCTTGTGACGGGGACCAGCGGCATGTTGTTTCCCGGCTTCAGGGTTTGCGGATCGGCAATCCATGCTGAAATCGATCCCCGCGTATTGTCCAGCAATCCCGCGCCGATCGTGCTCCGGCTGCCGATATGGGTAAGGTCGGGGCCTGTGGTGCCGACTGCCTCCGTGCCGCGGATCGTATGGCAGGCGGCGCAGGGCTTGCTCATGAACACGAGCTTTCCCGCCGCCGCTTCTCCATCAGTCGGCGCGGTGGCTAGCCCCCTTTGCACGTCGAGCCATCGAGCATAGTCTGCCGGCTCCTCGGCGATAACCAGCAATGCCATATGGCTATGCTGCAGGCCGCAGAATTCGGCGCATTGGCCGCGGTAGACGCCCGGTTTGGCGGCATTCAGCGTCAGCACATTTTCACGTCCGGGGACCAGGTCCTGCTTACCGGTGAGGTTCGGCACCCAGAAGGAATGGATGACATCGCTTGCCTCCAGGCGCAGGCGAACGTCTGTCCCAACCGGGATATGGAGCTCGTTGGCGGTCTGGAAGGTCTTTGCAGGATCGGCGTCGAGATAGGAGAACTGCCACCACCATTGCTGGCCGCGCACGAGGATCGTCGGCGGATCAGCCTTCCCGCGATCGAGGCTCGGCGTTGCGTAGAAGCTGGCGGCTGTCAGGAAGGTAATGACGAGGAACGTTGCAACGACTGCGCCGGCGACGACCCTGCCCATGGAACGCTCGGTCTGTGGTCTGCCAGCGGGCTCGTTTCTTCCACGAACGAGAGCCCAGGTCATGACGCCCATCACCAGCACGAAGGCGACGCCGCAGACTGCGAGGAACAGAAATATAAGGTTTTCGATAGCCAAGGCGGACGGTCCGTCCGCATCGAGCGCCGATTGCGCGCCGGCACAACCAGAGAGTAACAGCACGCATGCCGGGGCGATTTTCAAGGCTGGACACCTCGATCCGAGCGGAGGCCGGCCGGTCCTTCCTCAAAAAGTCCCGCGGCCGGTGCGCGGTTCTCGGACGGTCTGGTATGCTTGTCGTCATTCCGGCTGGGCGCAGTGTAAGGAGCGGAATAGGCACCGATCGTCCTGACATAGCCGGCGAGCTGCCAGATCTGGTCGCTCGTCATCTTGTTCCCGAAGGGTGGCATGCCGTGGGGCCGGCCGTCGCGAACGGATGCCACGACCGACACCATTTCAGAACCGTAGAACCACCACCCGTCGAGAAAGGAGGGACCGGTTCCACCGCGTCCATCTCCATGGCAACTAGAGCAGCCGAACCAGGAATAAAGACGCTTACCCTGGCTCAGATCATAGGCGGTCCCCTCATAGGGTTTTTTAAGCGCGAAATAGACATCCGGCGGCGTGCCGCCGATGCGGTCGGGCATCAGCTTGAACTGATCGAGTGCTGAGGTGACCGGCGGATCGGCCCGGTATTGGCGGGGGTGTCGTGCCCAGCCGATTGTCGCGCCGATCAGCAGCATGCAGAGAAGCGTCCCTGCCGCAAGCCAATGGAAACGTCTGGTCTCGCTCATCGCCGTAGCTCGTGGATCAGGATGGCGAAGGGGTGTCGGAGAGGCAGAGGCTTATCGGCAACAGCTTATAGGATGGCGTCTTTGCCTTGGCGTCATGATGGGCCAGCGGAAAAAGCGGGTTGGCTTCCGGGTAATAGGCCGCGCAGCATCCCTTCGGCATGTCGTGCCGGGCGATCCTGAAGCCGGTGACACGGCGCGCCGTGGCGTAGTCGATAGCGGTGGTCAGGTCCACCAAGTCGCCGTCCTTAAAACCCAGCCGCTCGATGTCTTCTTCGTTCATGAAAATGACCTTTCTGGTGCCATCCACGCCGCGGTAGCGGTCGCCGTAACCGTAGATCGTCGTGTTGAACTGGTCGTTCGAGCGCAACGTAGCGAGATTGAGAACCTCGCCGGCGGCCGGGTTGATGTCGAACGCCGGAAAGAGCTGCGGCGGCGTTATGAAATTGGCTTTCTTGTTGGATGTGGCGAATTTGCGCTGCCGGGCCGGCACCGGCCGCGGAAAGCCGCCCGGCTGGAACATGCGTTTGTTGAAGTCTCTGAAGGTTTCAGGATAGGTAACTTCGATCGCATCGCGAATTTTCGAATAATCGCCGACCCATTCGTCCCAGGGGACCTGGCCCTTTGTCAGCGTTGCTTTTGCAATGCCGGCGATGATCGCAGGCTCCGAAAGCAGCTCCTTGCTTGCGGGCTTTGCCCTTCCTCGCGATCCGTGGAAATGCGCCACCGAGCTTTCGATGGAGACGGCCTGCGGGCCGCTTGCCTGTTCGTCGATCTCAAGCCGGCCGAGACAGGGCAAGAGATAGGCGATCTCGCCATGGATGACATGGCTGCGGTTAAGCTTGGTGGCGATCTGAACGCTCAGTCGCAGCTTTCGCCATCCTTCTTCCATCGCGTCCGTTTCCGGGACGGCGCGCAGGAAATTACCGCCAAGGCTGACAAAGGCCTTGGCTTCGCCTTGCATGATTGCCTTGCAGGTGTCGACGGTCGAGCGACCCTCCCAGGTCGGCGGCTCGAACTGGTAGAGTTCCGAGAGCTTGTCGAGAGGCGCAAGACCCGGCTTTTCCGTTATCCCCACCGTGCGCTGACCCTGAACGTTCGAGTGACCTCGCACAGCACAGATATTGGCGCCGGGTTTGCCGATATTTCCGCGTAAAAGAGCGAGATTGGCAACCATATGAACATTCTGGACGCCCATCACATGCTGGGTCAGCCCCATGCCGTAAATCATCAGCACGGCTTCGGCCTTGGCATAGGTGTGTGCTGCCTGGGTCATCTGCGCGCGGGTCAGACCAGACACGCGCTCCAACTCCGCCCAGTCGTGTCCGCGCGCAGCAGCGGCGAATTCTTCGAAACCCGCAGTGTGTGTCTGGATGAAATCATGATCCAGCACATGCCTCTTGTCAGCTGCCGCCATCGAGGCGGCAAAGGCGACCGTTGCGGCATTTGACGGATCTTTTGGCACGGCATCGGTGCCAGCGACCTTACTCATGCCAGATGCCTTCAGGGCATCGTCAGCTTCGATCAGCGCCTTGCAGACGCCGAAGAGTGCTGCAATGTCGCCACCGTTCCGCACCTGGTAATATTCCGAGGAGATCGGCGTCGAGCGGCCAGTCAGCATCTGGCTCGGCATTTGCGGGTTGATGAAATGTTCGAGGCCTGGTTCACGCAACGGGTTGAAGGTGACGATCTTTACGCCTCTGTCGACTGCATCCTGCAGGTCGTGAAGCATCCTCGGCGAGGAGGTGTTGACGTTCTGGGCCATATAAAAAATGCAGTCGCAGTTTTCGAAATCGGAAAGGATCGCCGTCCCGACGGCGGATCCGATACTCTCCGGCAGCGCGACCGAGGAGCTTTCGTGACACATGTTTGAGGAGTCGGGCAGGTTGTTGCTGCCGAAGATGCGGGCAAACAGCTGGTACATGTAGGCCGTTTCCAGGGATGCCCGTCCAGACGTGTAAAAATCCACCTGCTGCGGAGCAAGCGACCGAAGCTCGCTGCCGATTTCTTCGAAGGCTTCGGCCCAGCTCACCGGCTCGTATTTGTCGGTTTCGTTGTTCCACCGCATCGGGTGGGTGAGGCGGCCTTGCTCCTCAAGATCGTGATCGCTCCACCCTTCGAGCTCCTGCAAGGTATGGGCTGCGAAAAAAGCGCGGTCGGCACGCCGGCTGGTGATCTCCCAGGCTGTGGCCTTTGCACCGTTTTCGCAAAATTCCATCGGATGAGGCTTGGCAGGCTTGGCCCAGGCGCAGCTGACGCACATATAGCCGTCGGCTTTGTTTTGATGGGCAAGCAGCGACGGTCCGGATCGCGGCACGTGCTCGCGCAGAAGGATCTCTCCGGTCGATCGGGCGGCTCCCCAACCGCCTGCTGCATGGCTGCCTTTACCGATTTTAGGACGATTTTTTGATCTCGCTGACATTTTCGCCTCTCGACAATTTCTGCGCAGGAATTCCCGACCGACATTCCGTCACGTCGAACTCCAACAGAGACCAAACTGTTCCATCCGGAGGCATCGGATCGCTTAATGCGTCGTCGACATGCTCGGCGGGGAGCGATCAGTTGAGGCGAGCGGAAAACCCGGCCTTGGACTGCTTCACGGCATTCAAGATGTCGGAAAGCCTTGCGTGCAGGTCTGGGGCCTATCGACTGGCCGGCAGGACGTTCAGTCGTAGTTATCTCCGAGCATAGACAGCAAAGACCCGCGGGCGCGGTTGACGCGGCTTTTCAAAGTCCCGATCCGGCACCCGCACATCCGCGCAGCGTCCTCGTAGCTCGTTCCGGTCGCCACCAGTATCAGCGCGCGGCGCCTGTCGTCTGGAAGTTGCGTCAGCGCTTGTTCAAGCTCGCGCTCGCGCAGTGCCCACTCTTGGCTCGGCGCAATCGACACCTGTTCCATTGCCGCTTCCATTGCGGTCGGCTCGCGTTTCTGTCGGCGGTAGTTGGTGCAAAACGTATTTCGCATGATGGTGAACAGCCAGGATTTGAGAGAGGTGCCTGGTCGGTAGAGGTGGAGCGAGTTCAATGCCTTTACCAGCGTTTCCTGCACAAGATCATCGATATCGTCTTCGCTGCGCAGGAACCTTCGGGCAAAGGCGCGCAACGCCGTCGTCAACTGTACGATCTCCGCTTCGAGGGCGGGCTTGGCTTTACAATTTGACGCTGAGTTTATTGGGAATGAGGTCTTCATTTTTCCCTCCTATGATGAGAAGGAAAGCTCGGCTGAAGCTCTTCGTTGCTGTACGATAACGGACCAAAGTCCGGACCGATGTCGGCATTCAAGGGAGATCGGCGGCCGCAGCACGAATAACTGCAGAAGCGCCACATCGTTGCCATGGCGATGCAGCGTGGTCGGCCAGCCACAACGGCTTAGCTATACGACAGGGCCGTTGGGGCCGGATGCCAAAATGAGGTGTGCGCTGTCGTGCGATGGATGAAGGTGGCTGTGTGGGCCCAGCAGACGCACCGCTGGAAAAGCAGAGGGGGCAGAAGCAAGGCAGATCAGCTCTTACGTCGCCGTCAAGCGGAAGCAGTGGCTGAACTATTTCAGGAGTACCGCTTCGCTGGCTCAGTGGCTTTACGCTTCCACCTCGCCGTAAAGCTGGCCGCACATTGTCAGCGAACGTCGCATCGCTGCCACGCGCTGTTCGGCATCTTCAGCCGAATAGGCCCATATTTCGCTCGCCCAGCTCTTTCCGCCCATATCGTATTGCAGAGCAAACCTGTAGAGCTTTCGATTATCGCCATCCGTGGTCACGAAGGCGGCATCGGGAGCGTCTCGATTATTTCTTACTCTGCTGAAAATCAGGACGTTCAAGACATGCTCCTCCGCTAGATGTCAATGGTGCGGCACCGGTAGACGCTGCCCTGCAAAAACCTAACCAGGCCGCCTGGCTTTCGTTCCCTCCGATGCGCCATCCTTGGACGCGACCGTCCAGCCGGAGTCTCAACGATCGCCTCCACTTGGGTATAGGCGCAACCGTCTTTGCGGTTGGGATCCGTCGCGCGGACCAGACGCGGCGCAATAGGTCCGCGAAAATCGACGATACCGCGTATCTTCAGGCGCAAGAGCATCCTCCCGGACAGGATATTTGGGACGCGTGGCCAAAAGTCGAATCCTGTTCTACGTCAACAGTCAGAACATGACGTCGCGCAGTAGCTTCGTATCCTCTGGCCGGTCCTGTCGAGCATCGTGTCGGTCATGGTTATCCCCGGCTGGCAATATGGCGCATCGAAGCATTGAAGGATCGACGAAGCCTCTGCTTCGATGCGGCGGCAATGACGAGCTTGGCGAAACGCTGAGACTACTTGGTCTTTGCGGCGCTCAACGCACTTCCTTCGTGGTCCACGCCCGATGCCAAAACGGCCAGCTGAACCGTCCATGTTGAGGTTATGGATCAATGAGGGAACGATTTGCCGCTCACATAGTTCGGGTGCCTCGCAGGCGTGAGCGCGGAGCTAATCGATGGGAAAAGAGGCTGGGCGGAGGAAGCTGATGTTGAGGCTCCCCGAGCTCCGTGGTGCATTGGCCGATCAATATAGTGAGGCGTTGGGCGAGATTTTTGAGGCTTATGATCTCGCTACCAATGCTCTCGAACGCTTCCAAAAGCAACATCCAGGGCAACAGACATTGATCAACGAATACGAACAGATTTGCCGGGAAATAGAGCAGGAGGTCGTGGGTCTATTGCTAAAAAAAACCGAGCCTTGAAAACGATGCGGATGGATCCTCGAAAACGGATCACCCAAGCCTAGCATCACGGGGGCCCGGAAGGGCGCCTTTCCGTGCGTTACTTCTCTTAAAGCTACCGCACCGAATGATCGAGCCCATGAGGTGGCGCTTTAACGGCCGTCGGATTTCGGGAAGGTGCCCTCGAGGCGGGTCGACTTCATCGCAGGAGGAAAATGATTGCCTCTAGCGAGTGAGAAGATTGCACCGATGCAGCCGGGCTGACGGTCCGCAGTTCGTGTCACCAGAAAACCGCTGCAGGTCTTTTTGCTGCACGCCATCGGGACCTTTTTGCGCCGCCAACGTTGCCTTCCAGGGAGAAGAGGAGAACGAGATGTCATCAAAAGCCACCACCGCCAAGCAGCGCGATATCCAGACTGAGGTCGAAAGGGCCGACGCGAAAGCGAAATCGAAGGCGACCGGCGCGATGCAGGCCGGCGCTCGGCCCTATCCCGAACCACCATTTCCAAAAGTACATCAGGAAAAGCCCGGCTCGGAGGCCGATCTTCCGCTCGCCCCGATGTACGACGCGCCGTTCTACGAAGGCTCGGGAAAGCTCAAAGACAAGGTCGCCCTCATAACAGGTGGCGATTCCGGCATCGGCCGTTCCGTTGCGATCCTGTTTGCAAGGGAGGGCGCCGACATCGCCATCGTTCACCTCGACGAGGATCAGGATGCCGCGGACACGAAAGCGGCTATCGAAAAGGAGGGCCGCCAATGCCTGGTCATCAAGGGCGACGTGAAGGATCCGAAGTCCTGCCGCGATGCTGTCGAAAGGACTGCCAAGCACTTCTCACGCCTCGATATACTCGTAAACAATGCCGCGTTCCAGGTCCATACGGCTGACATCGAGGACCTGACCGACGAGCACTTTGATGAGACGCTGAAGACCAACCTTTACGGCTACTTTTACATGGCGAAGGCGGCAATACCTTACCTTAAGAACGGGTCAGCGATTATTAACACTGGATCGGTCACCGGACTGGAAGGCTCTACGGAACTGCTGGACTACTCGATGACGAAGGGTGGTATCCACGCTTTCACCAAGGCTCTTTCAAGCCAACTCGTTCCAAAGGGCATCCGCGTCAACGCTGTCGCGCCGGGGCCTGTCTGGACACCTTTGAATCCTTCGGACAAGCAGGCCGATGACGTTGTGAAATTCGGCAGTCAGACGCCAATGAAGCGTGCGGCGCAACCCGAGGAGATCGCGCCCGCCTACGTCTTCCTCGCCTCCCCGCAGATGTCGAGCTACATCACCGGCGAGATTTTGCCGATCGTCGGCGGATATTGAGGCCGGCGATGGCGATGTTCTATTTCCAACTGCTCGATCATGAAGGCGTTCGCCCAATGGAAATGGCGTACGAGTTCGATTCGACCGAAGCGGCGATCAAAGAGGCGCGAAGGGCCCTGTCCGAAATGGCGGCGGAGGGTCTGCCGGCCAGCGACTGCAAGATGCTGTCCATCGAAGTCTTCGACGCACAACGCAACCCCATCCGTGAAATCAGGCTTGTTCTCGAGGAGATCGACAAGTCTACGGGTACATCTTGAGGAGATTTAATATGGTCACCAACCGCAACGATCCCGAAGCGCCGAGGGTCACGGAAACCGCTACCGAAGCCAGGCAAGGGAGCTACGGAAAGCCCGTGTTCGCCGTTCTTGTCTTCGGCATTCTACTCGCATTGCTGGCATGGGGCGCCGTTGAAATATGGGGCGAGAGCATCGATCGAGATGCGAAGCCGACCGCATCGACGACGCCCGATCCGATCAACGCGCAGCCTTCCGGCGCGGGTACCTTTGACAACAACGCCGCCGCCGGCAGCAGCCGGCCGCCCGAGGCCACGGACCGGTCTCCGAGCCCGAGCGGTAATGGCGGTGGCCCGACGCAGGTTACGACGCCCGCGGGGACGGAAAAGACCCGGTAGCCAACGTCGGTTGCGGTCGGTTCGATCAAACCCGGAACCCCGCAGCGTGCGTCATTGCAAATGGACCGAGCAGGACCGCCGCTAACGCACAAGATCTGTGAGGACCAAGGCGCCCGGAGGGCCAGATTAAAGATCACTGGCACCCAACCGAGGAGCAGCGCGAGGCCACAGAGCGGCAGGGCGCAGACGTAACCGATGCGAAAAACATCATGACTCCGGCGAATTCAACGACGGCAGACACAAGAAGGTGGCAGACGACCTTCCACCCTCGGCGGCTGCTCGGACTGAAAGACGTCGGGACCACCACTCATTGCGGATTCAGTGTGCCCTTCGCGTACAATCAAAATTTATTGGGAACATGATCTTCTCATCAAAGTTCACTCCCCGAGGTCATCAAGGTCTCAAGGAGGAATACATCATGGCATCCACAGACACATCGCACTCCAAAGGCGGCTCTAAGTCGGGCGCAGCCAAGAGCGCTTCGTCGGCAAAGACAGGCGCCTCGTCAGGCAAGCAGGGCGGTTCCCACGAGCAGCACGTCAAAGCCGGCGAGCAGAGCCACAAGAACTCGAAGTAATTTCAATCCTTCATGCGAATGTCCTCGAAGGGCGCGGATTAATCCGCGCCCGAACTGCATCAGCGATTGGCGGAGCCACCTCGTCGAGCTTGACGGAGGGTTCGCGTTCCTGACACGCAGCCTTCTGAGTTCGTCGACAGCGGCGACTTTTTCGTCCCCCAGCCAGAGCGTCGCCTCGTCAAAAGAGCCGCAGATCCCAGTCTTTCAAGAAGCGGGATGGGCATTGGTCATAGCCATACTATACCCGCAGCGCTCGCCTTCGAGGGGTATGGTTTCTCCGCCTTGCATCGAAGCAGCGACGGCAACGTCGATGCCGAAACCAACCGAACGGCTGAAGTTTCAGCGCTGGGGCCACGCCATGACCCGAAAGAATGTACGATACAGGACGCTCCGCCTGGCGCTGGAACAAGACGTCCCGAACCCCGTTCCCTGATCTCCCTAACAAAAGGAGAACGACATGGTCACGATGGTAGGTAACGAGGCGGACATCAAGGATCTCGTGAAGAACCTGCTGTACCTCGAGCACGACGCGATCGCCGCGTATGACTCCTGCATTGAGCGCCTCGACAGCCGGCAATTCGCCAGCCAGATCTCCGTTTTCAAGGAAGACCACCTGCAGCACGTTCAGGTCCTCACAGCAATGGCACGGGAACTCGGTATCGAAGCTCCGACAGAAGGGGACATGAAGCAGATGCTGACGACGGGCAAGATCGCGCTAGCCGACCTCATGGGCGACGCCGCGGTCTTGAAAGCGATGAAGACGAACGAAGACGACACGGTGACTGCCTACGAGCGGGCGATCCGCCATGAGGATGCGATCCCCGCCTCGAAGGCGTTCTTCATGAAGGCTCATCAGGACGAGGAGAAACACAGGTCCTGGATGGAGACGACAGCCAAGATGCTCTGATTTTGACAATGGCCCGAACCAACGAGCCTGCGGCCGTCCAATCGCGCGAGGGCGCTCCCGATATCGGGTCGAGCGCCCTCGGCTTGTCCGGCAATCTTGAGCGAGGGCAATTGACTGAACACTCGTTGATCATCTTACTCCATGGCATAGGCGCGTCTGGGGCACAGCTTATGCCGCTGGCCTCTTCCTGGATCACCGGCCTCCCCAACGCCCGCTTCGCGGCACCGGACGCTCCCTTCCATCATCATCGCTACGGACATCAGTGGTTCAGCGTCGAGGGGCAATCCGCTTGCCCAAGACCGCATTGTCGCGGTCAGAGAGGCATTCGATAGCGTAATCACCGACGTCGCCCGGCGGGAAGGCTTCGGAAACGCCCATGACCGGACCGCCTTCGTCGGTCTCTCCCAGGGAGCCATCGTTGCCCTCGACGCGGTTGCCTCAGGTCGCTGGCAGATCGGAGCTCTCGTCGGATTTTCCGGCCTTCTTCCGCCACAGCCGGTTTCGCCAGCAAGCAGGCACGTGCCCGTTCTTCTCGTGCACGGCGAGGATGATAGGACAATCCCGCCGCTCGCTTCCAGGCTCGCCGCCGCCCAGCTCGGAACGGCCGGCTTCAAGGTCGAGCTGCACGTCGAGCGGGGAACAGGTCACACGATTTCCACCGCCGGCGCGCAGAAGGCGTTATCTTTCCTCAAGAAGTCGCTGCTTTAAGTTCGAGAGAAACCTGGTCGATCCGACGTGACGGGCGCGCTCGGTCGTCTGAACCCCGAAGAGCGATCGATCCTTTGGCACTACTTGCTGAACGCCTGCCCCCGCTATGCTGGGCTTCGTATCGGTCACATCCTCTTAAATTCGCCGGCACTACCCCTCTAGCGAAAAGCGAAGGTGGACGACCACGTCCGTGGCCGAGGCCACAGCAGCGATCATCGCCCGTCTGGATCAAGTGAGAAACCCGACCGCCACCGCTAGAACGTTGGTATTCGCTTCGGTTGACGACTTAGCGCCAAAGGCATCATCAGCTTGGGGTCGGAGTATCTCGACTGGTTGCTGCTCCGCTTTTCAACGCATCAACCTCCTCCGAAAGCCGATCCTTGATCTCGTCGTGAGCGTCCGATGCCACACTGGCTGCGCGTTCGAAGAGGTCCGATGCAGCGGCTGCTCCTCGATCGACAAGCTCGGAGGCCTGAGCGCCGATCGTTTGCTTGGCAGCATCTGCGGCTTCTCCCGCGAACCTATCTTCCGTCTCGGTGCTTGGGAGTGCAGCGCCAATAGCAGCTCCGACAGCAAAGGCCAGCGCTCCTCCAACCAGAGGTTGATCTCGAAACTGGGTGAGGATCAATTTGTTGAGGTCGGTGGCCTGTTCCTGTAGATTTGTCGCAGCGGAAGTGGTTCGGCTGGTCATTGAGCTGGCCGTCCCTGCCGCCCTTCCTGCAAGGTCTTGGGCCGTCGTCTTAACCTGCTCCAACTTTTCCGCAGCCCAGCCGGATGCCGCGTCGAACATCGCTCCTGTCTCGTCGACTATTTGATCGACTTGTTTTCCGCTCGCATCGACAAAACCGCGATAGGTTTTGCCTGTCTCGTCCATGAAATGGCCGGCGCGGCGTCCCGTTTCGTCGGTGAGCGCTTTCAATTGCCGTCCAGAGCCGTCGCTGAAATGACTGTATCGCACGCCCCCGATCGATGTGGGCGGACCGAGGCGACGGACCGGACCTTGAACAGGATAGAGTTCATATTCCGGTTCCTGTGAAGAAGCAGGTGCGGCCGTCGACGGGGCCCCTTTGGCCATCAGCCAGGCTAGACTGACGCCCATCAGCGCCACAGGCAGGGGATTTTCTTTAAAGGTCCGCCCAAGGTTTCCGACGAACTCGCTGCCTCCGCTATTCCTCGCGTAAGCCAGAACCTCATCTACCAGTTGCCCGGGCGACATTCGTTCCTGGATAGCGTCTATGCGATCTCCAAGCCGCTGCCGATCTCGCTCAATTTCTCGCTGGAGCTCAGCGGATGTTTTGTCTGGAGAGGTTTCCATCATAGTTTATCCTTCACGGTTTGCACGTCGCGGCCAAGCGAAGTGGTGGTTCGTTCGAGCGTCAGGTTGTTGCGTCGGAAGACAGCGAGACCGCGTGCGATCATGATCCATGCAATAAGCCCGATCACGACGCCGACGGCTGCGGACGCCAGTGCATTGGCAGTCGGCTCGGCAAACCCTTGAGCCACAAGGAATGCCGCGACACCGCCAACGATCGCGCTTAGCAGGACGCCGACGGCCCCAATTGCCAGAACTAAGCCAATGAGGAGGATTTCGACGCCGTTCAAAGCATCCGATAGTTTCTCGGTCGCTTCAGTCTTGGCCAGGTCGATCTCCTTGCGCAGCAGACCAGTAACATCGCGAAGAAGTCCGCTGACCAATTCGGACAGCGGCGTGTTTTCAGGGGTTTTAGCCATTTGGAGTGCCCTCGCTTGTAGAAACCGATCTTACTGTTTCCGAGGGTCCGGTCGGTCGAGCTTGATTGCTTCGTTTCGCAGACGCGATCAAAAACCGGCTTGCGGTTAACCCCGCAAGCGCTGCGATCCCGAGAAAAGCCATTGGCTGCTTGCGCCCGAAATTTTCGGCCAGGGTAGCCATCTCGCCGAGGTCCTTGCCCTCGATCCTTTTGGCAACATCGGCAAGGCTGCGACCGATTTCGCGGGCGTAGCGGCCGATGTGTCGCTGATCAGCCCCCTCCAGTTCTGCCCCGACCCTCTCGAGAGCTGTTGCTATGCCGCTCACCTGATGGGCGGCATAGTGGGTCTGCTCGGAAACCACCTCGTCGACCTTCTCGATGACGGCGCCGGAGCCCTCCTTGATCATATCCGTCGTCGAGTTGACATCCTCGTTGAGTTTGTTTTTCAGGTCAGTGACTGGTGAGGCGTTCGCAGACGGACTGCGATCACCTGCCGGAACGGAAAAATCGTCTGTCATCGGGGGCTCCATGGCGTTTGATCCTTGTGGGCGCCCAACCTCGACCTTCTAGCTTTGTTCCCGGTGACGGACTTCCAGAGTCCACAAAAATACGTTGCGCCGCGACCCGGAGGGAGACGGGTATGCTTCAGACATAAGCGCAGATTGCTGCAGCTGAGGAAGGGGGTCACAGCGAGATCGTGTCCCGGCAAGTGGTGTAGCTGACGGGAGGTAGCAAAGCCGAGTGCCCGCGCGCTTCTCGCTGCGCTGTAGCGGGTGATCGGCTTTGCGGGCGGCCATCAGTGTTTTCCGCTAGGGTCGGGTTGTTCAAGACCAACCTGACGGAAAGACCACCGATGACCAATGACATGATGAACGTGCGCTCCCTCGTTGAGAAGAGCGCGGATGCAGATTTATTGCGTGAGATGATTGGCTTTGCCGCCGAGCGGCTGATGGAGTTGGAAGTCGGCTCGGCCACGGGTGCTGACTTCGGTGAGAAGAACCCGATGCGGCTCGCTCAACGCAATGGCTACCGTGACCGCGATTGGGAGACGCGCGCCGGAACCGTCGAGCTTCGCATTCCGAAGCTGCGCAAGGGCAGCTACTTCCCGAGCTTTCTCGAACCGCGTCGGATGGCGGAAAAGGCCCTGACGGCGGTTATCCAGGAAGCGTATATTCAAGGGATATCAACACGCTCTGTCGACGACTTGGTCAAGGCCATGGGCATGTCTGGCATCTCCAAAAGCCAGGTGAGCCGTCTATGCGAAGAGATCGACGTCAAGGTCAAAGCGTTCCTCGACAGGCCAATTGAAGGCGAGTGGCCGTATGTATGGGTGGATGCGACCTACCTCAAAGTCCGGCGCGGCGGCCGCATCGTTTCCGTTGCTGTTATCATCGCCGTCGGCGTCAACAGCGATGGTCGACGCGAGGTCCTGGGAATGGAAGTCGGCACGTCGGAAGCCGAGCCGATCTGGACGGAATTCCTGCGCAGGCTGACACGTCGAGGATTACGTGGTGTGAAGCTTGTTGTCTCCGATGCGCATGAAGGGCTCAAGGCCGCCGTCACCAAGGTTCTCAACGCCACCTGGCAACGGTGCCGGGTTCACTTCATGAGGAACGTACTGGCGCATGCTGGAAAGAGTGGCAGGCGGGTCGTCTCGGCCTTCATCGCCACCGCCTTTGCCCAGGAGACGCCGGAGGCCGCCAGCGCTCAATGGCGCAGCGTCGCTGATCAGATCAGACCGAAAGTGCCGAAGCTCGCCACCATCCTGGACGACGCTGAAGAGGACGTGCTCGCCTACATGACCTTCCCGAAAGAGCACCGGGCGAAGCTTCACTCAACGAATCCAATCGAACGTCTCAACGGCGAAATCAAGCGACGAACGGAGGTCGTCGGCATCTTTCCCAACGACGAAGCCATCGTCCGTCTCGTCGGTGCACTGCTGCTCGAACAGAATGATGAATGGGCCGTCCAGCGCGCCAGGTACATGACGCTTGAGACCATGGCACAAATGAGCGATGATCCCCAAATCAGTCTGCCCGCTGTGGCACGCTGAAATCCCCTCCGACCCAACGTCGGAAAGCACGGCAATCAGCCGTCAGCTACACCACTCCCATGGACACGATCCACAGCGACAGGAGACTTTCTAGATTCCGGCACCGTCGGGTCAAAGCGGATACCAGATGACCCTTGGGACGGATTCGACGAAACATCCGAGCGTTTGATATCTTCCGATCTGGCCTTGGTCAGACGAAGCCCCGACGCCACTCCTGCCACAAGCCAAGGCGTACACAGGCGGCGGTCGCGCTATCGCTTCGATTGCAATCACCCGCGTGCTTCGATAATTATTTGGGAGAGCCCGGATACTTTTGGGCCTGCAGCTTCTCAAGCGACGCGTCGAGCCTGATGGTGAGCCCTGTTGCAGCATAATCGAGAGAGACATCTCCGAAAGCGGAGAGGCTCGAATAAACGAGCCGGGACCCAAAGCCCTTCTTCCTTGGTGGTTCCACGGCCGGCCCGCCGCGCTCTTGCCAAAGCAGGCCAAAGCGATCGTCGCCAGCGTTTCGGCGCACCGACCACTCGATTTCGACAGATCCGGTATCGACTGAAAGAGCGCCGTATTTCGTCGCGTTCGTAACAAGCTCGTGCAGCACGAGGGAGAAGGCAAGGGCCGCCTGGGGGGCCAGATCCACCGCAGGACCGTTTGCTTTGACGCGGCTTGGCTCAACTCCGAGATTGATCGAGGTTGCCCCGACGACCGCATCCATGGTCGCCGACAGCCAGTTCCTCTGCAGCAAAATATCATGCGCGTTGGCATAGGCATTAATGCGGGCCGAGATCGACTTTTCTGCCTCCTCCATACTGCTCGCGCTTCGGAAGGATTGGTTGGTGATCGCCTGGACGACGGCCAAAGTATTTTTGATGCGATGAGAGAGTTCGTGCATCAGGACGCGCTGGCGCTCCTCGTTTTCTCGCTGCTCTGTGCGGTCCCTGAGGATCTTCAGGAAGCCTTCGAGTTCGCCGTCATCCGACCTCAATGCCATCATCTGGCCCGACGCCCAGAATAACGAGCCGTCCTTTCGCACGTGCCATCGCTCATCATCTCCGTGGCCCTCGGTCAGAGCGGCGGTCATTTCCCGTTGAGGAACCCCGACCTCGCGGTCTTCCTCCGTGAAAATTACCGACACGGGCTGGCCGATAATTTCCGTCTCATCCCATCCGAGGATCCGGCGCGCGCCCTCGTTCCATGTGGTCACGAGACCATCGAGGTCCACAGCGATGATCGCATACTCGATAGCACTCTGGAGGATCGCTTCGAGAAAGCGCTCGCGAGCGCGACTGGATTGGGAAAAGCGGTTCATGATCTTGTTTCGCGCCTGATGGTTCAGGTCACAAGCGAATGACCTCACCTTAATCCTATACCGGACGCTGCCGCATTGCCATCGCAGCCATGATTGGTACGCTGGCCGGTTCCGGAAAGCTTCTGATCTAAGCCAAATTGGTGATTGTCAGGGAAACAAAGGAACCCATGCAACGTTATCAGCCGATGACTGAAGAAGCGTGGACGCATGACGAGTAACTCGACAAAAAAACTGCACGGAGACTTGCCTTCGGCGTCGACAAAAGCAGCCTTGGCCGATCGGAAGGAATTAGCGGCGGTCGCCTTCGAACGCACGAGGATGCCTATGGTCGTCACCGACGCACGCAAACCCGATCTGCCGATTGTGCTGGCAAACAAATCTTTCCTTGAGCTGACGGGTTATGCCGCCGAAGAGGTGCTGGGCCGCAATTGTCGCTTCCTTCAAGGACCCGCGACGTCACCGATTGCCGTCGCTGAAATTCGTGCCGCCATCGCAGAGGAGCGCGAGGTCGGTGTCGAGATCTTGAATTATAAGAAAAACGGAGAGCCGTTTTGGAACCGCCTGCACCTAAGTCCCGTCCACGGGGATGATGGAAGGATCTTGTATTTTTTTGGATCGCAAATTGACATGACGGAGTATCGGCGCGTCGAGGCGCTGGAGGCTTCCGAGCATCGCCTGCTCATGGAGGTCGACCACCGGTCGAAAAATGTCCTTGCCATCGTTGACAGCATCGTTCGCCTCAGCAACTCCGACGACCCGGCCCTTTATGCCGCCGCCATCCAGCATCGCGTGCAGGCGCTTGCGCGTGCACATAATCTGCTAGCTGAACGAGGTTGGGCGAACATTTCCGTCGAGGAGCTCGTTCAGCTACAGGTGACGCCGTTTGCAGCGACCCGTGCCGCCTTAAGCGGACCGGATATCAGACTGCCGGCGACGGTTGTCCAGCCGGTTGCGCTCGTTCTTCATGAGCTCGCCGTCAATGCAGCCCGTCATGGTGCGCTTGCCGTCCCGCAAGGTAGGCTTTCCATCAGCTGGATGCCGGGACCCTCGGACGCCGGCTTCAGGCTTCGGTGGCAGGAGGCGGGCGCTGGCCCGGCGCCGCGGTCAACCAAACGAGGTTTTGGCACGGTGATCGTCGGCGCGATGGTCGAAAAACAGCTGAAGGGGCGTGTTGAGAAAACTTGGTCGGATGATGGGTTGCTTATCGAGATCGAGGTTCCTTCTGCCGGTTCTACGGCCCGATGACGGATGTGGCATAGTCGCCTTCAGCCCTGGTCGACGCAACATGGAATGGCCTGAAACGGGTCAGAAAAAAGCATCACTCGATCGGTGACTGGATAGACAGATCAAACGAGCTCATGGACTGCCCATCGCGCAACGCCGCTACCTGCCATTTCGCTCAAGCATCGCCAGATGCTCTGAGCACACCGTGTTAACCAGCTCAAGCAACAAGGCGGTTTGCTCTGCGAGCCAGCCAAGAGCCTCCTTGTTGGTTTCCACGCGGAACTGAGCCGGTTTTTCCACCGAGAAGTGAGCCACCTCTAAGTATGGTTTTCTGATCATGCTTTGGTCAATGGGTTGGCCTTTTCTCCTCTCTTCTGTGCGGCGGCCGCCGAGCTGGCTTTGAAGCGAAAGCTGTCATTTCCAGTTTCGAGGATATGGCAACGGTGGGTCAGTCGGTCGAGGAGAGCTGTCGTCATTTTGGCGTCTCCGAAGACCGTGGCCCATTCGCTAAAGCTGAGGTTGGTAGTGATGATGACGCTGGTGCGCTCGTAAAGCTTGCTCAGCAGGTGGAAGAGCAGCGCTCCGCCTGAGGCGCTGAACGGAAGGTATCCAAGCTCATCGAGGATCAGCAGATCGAGACGGACCAGCGTCTCGGCAATCTGGCCTGCCTTGCCCTTTGTCTTCTCCTGCTCGAGCGCATTGACCAATTCTATAGTCGAGAAGAAGCGGACCTTTCGGCGATGATGCTCGATAGCCTGAACACCGAGGGCAGTCGCGATATGGGTCTTTCCTGTGCCCGGCCCGCCGACGAGGACAATGTTATGCGCATCGTCCATGAACTCGCATCGATGCAGTTGGCGCACCGTCGCCTCGTTGATTTCGCTGGCGGCGAAGTCGTATCCGGAGATGTCCTTGTAGGCCGGGAAGCGAGCCGCCTTCATATGATACGCAATCGAACGGACCTCGCGCTCGGCCATCTCGGCTTTTAGCAACTGGGACAGGATCGGCACGGCCGCATCAAACGCTGGAGCCCCTTGCTCGATCAGGTCCGTGACGGCTTGAGACATGCCATACATCTTCAGGCTACGCAGCATGATGACGACGGCGGCGCTGGCAGGATCATGACGCATGACGACCTCCTACGATCCGGACCCGCAGACCGTCATAGCGTTCTACATTGGCCTTGGGTTCAAGCAGCAAGGTCAGCGCCTGTGGCGTGTCGATGTCAGGACCATCAGTCGTCTTCCCATCGATCAGACGATGCAGCAGGTTCAGCACATGCGTCTTGGTCGCGACGCCTTGATCCAGAGCCAGTTCCACAGCCCTGACGACAACCTGTTCGTCGTGATGAAGAACCAGAGCGAGGATGTCGGCCATCTCCCGATCACCACCGGGGCGGCGAAGCATCTGATCCTGCAATTTGCGTAGAGCAGGCGGCAGTTCCAGGAAGGGTGCGCCATTGCGCAAAGCACCGGGCTTGCGCTGGATGACGGCAAGGTAATGCCGCCAGTCATAAATCGTCCGTGGTGGTTTGTCGTGGCTGCGTTCTATGATCCGCGGATGTTCGCAGAGGATATTGCCCTCGGCTGCAACGACCAGCCGCTCGGGATAAATCCGCAGGCTGACGGGCCGGTTCGCAAATGATGCAGGCACACTGTAACGATTACGCTCGAAGGTGATCAAGCATGTCGGTGAGACGCGCTTGCTCTGCTCGACGAAGCCGTCAAACATGGCGGGCAATGCCATTAAGGCAGGCTGCTCATCACCCCAAACATCTGCGATCGAACCGGACAAGGTGCCATGCGGTGTCTCGCGCCACAGGTCCTGGCAATGCTGTTCCAGCCATGCGTTCAACGCCGCTAAATCTGGAAAGTCCGGCATCTGTTGCCACAGCCGTGGTCGGGCATCCTGGACGTTCTTCTCGACCTGGCCTTTCTCCCAGCCTGCGGCGGGATTGCAGAACTCGGGCGCAAAGACGTAGTGGTTCGTCATCGCCTGGAAGCGGACGTTGACCTGCCGTTCCTTGCCGCGGCCAACACGATCGACCGCGGTCTTCATGTTATCATAGATGCCGCGGCCAGGTACGCCGCCGAACACGCGGAACCCGTGCCAGTGAGCGTCGAAGAGCATCTCGTGCGTCTGCAGCAGGTAAGCTCTGACCAGAAAGGCGCGACTGTGTGATAGCTTGATATGGGCGACCTGAAGCTTCGTGCGCTCGCCGCCGATTACGGCATAGTCCTCACTCCAATCGAATTGGAATGCTTCGCCTGGGCGGAAAGACAGCGGAACGAATATGCCGCGGCCCGCCGTCTGCTGCTCAACCCGCCACTCACGGGCGAACGCGGCGACCCGTCCATAGGAGCCGGTAAAGCCGAAAACCACCAGATCGGCATGAAGCTGCTTCAGCGTTCGGCGCTGCTTGCGCGACCTTCCGGCCTCGGTCTTCAGCCAGCCAGCAAGTTTGTCGGCAAAAGGATCAAGCTTGCTCGGTCGTTCCGGTACCGTGAACGTCGGCTCGATCGTACCGGCACTCAAATACTTCGCGATCGTGTTGCGTGACAGTCCAGTGCGCCGGCTGATCTCGCGGATCGACTGCTTCTCGCGCAGCGCCATCCGACGGATGATGTTTAAAAGTCCCATGTGGATCACTCCGTTGCCCCCGTCGCTCTCCGCGTTGGGGGAAGGTTCACATGGCTCAATTCTCAATGGAAATTATGCGTCTAACCGGCTCAGTTCCGCGTGGAAACCAACAGCTTAGCGAAAAATGACCGCGGGCCGAAGGTTCTTCCTATCAAGGCGAAAAGCTCCATCGCTGCTTGAATGCGGACCGCGATTGAAGCATTCAACGGCGGCTTCCCGCCTGAGAGCGGTCATGCGCAGTTTCAACGTGCGCGCTGAAATAGTCAGGCCGACAGAAGCTTCCCGATGTCTCGGCGTGGCGGACACCCAAACAGCCGGGAATATTCCCGGCTGAACTGTGAGGGGCTGGCATAGCCTACCTCAAAGGCAACCGTTTCCGTCGACATTTCGCGCGACAGCATCAGCCGGCGCGCCTCCATCAGGCGGATCTGCTTTTGAAACTGCACCGGTGTCATCGCGGTCATTGCCTTGAACTGACGATGGAAGGCTGTCGGGCTCAGGCCGGCGAGCGCGGCAAGATCATCGACGCGCACCTGCTTGTCGAAATTACCCCGCAATGCGTGGATCGCTTTGACCAGACGCCGGTTTCGCTCCGCGCCGACGACCATGCGGGCAAAGACAGCACCATGTGGCCCGGCCAGCAGGCGGTAATTAACGCCGGAGGCAGGATCAGGCAAGAAAGAAGCCGGTTCCGGCATGTTCGCCCGTGCTTCGCCCTCTTATGTTCACCGTCATCAACAAAGGAGAACGGCGATGACACAGAATTCCGAACGCAAAATCGCGATCGTCACCGGCGGCAGCCGCGGGCTGGGCCGCAACACCGTGCTCAACCTCGCCAGACGTGGTGTCGACTCGATCCTCACCTACAATACCAGCAGTGCGGAAGCCGAAAAGGTCGTGGCCCTGGTTGCTGAAGCTGGCGCCAAAGCCATTGCCCTCAAGCTCGACACGGGTGATGTCCACGGTTTCGACCCTTTCGTCGACGCCGTAAAGCAGGCGCTTGCCGATCTGGGCGCCGAGCGTTTCGAATACCTCGTTAACAATGCCGGAACCTCGCACCACAACAGCATCGAGGCGACGACCGAAGATGAACTGGACATGCTTTACAATGTGCACTTCAAGGGGGTCTTCTTCCTGACACAGAAGCTCTTGCCGCTGATCAATGACGGCGGCCGGATCGTCAACCTGTCGAGCGGCCTGACTCGCATCATCGTTCCCGGCAGCGCTGCTTATGGTGCGATGAAGGGAGCCGTCGAGGTGCTGACGCGGTATATGGCAAAGGAGCTGGGACCGCGTCGCATCGCCGTCAATGTCGTCGCGCCCGGCGCCATCCAGACCGACTTTAGCGGCGGTATGGTGCGCGACAATCCGGATCTGAACCAGCGTGTCGCCGAAATGACGGCGCTGGGCCGCGCCGGCCTGCCCGACGATATTGGTCCGATGATTGCCTCGCTGCTCTCTGAGGACAACCGCTGGGTCAATGCCCAACGCATCGAGGTCTCTGGTGGCATGTCAATCTGAGATGCCGCTTCGGACCGAGTTCAAATAATCCTACCGCTTCGCAAACGATGGAGATTCGATCATGATGATGAACAGACGCGCGTTTTCGAAAACTTTGCTCGTCGGTGCTGCCACGTCATTTGTTGCGACACATGCCGGCTTGGCCGCCGCACCCACGCCTCCAAAGGCGCGCAATGTCGTTCTCGTGCATGGACTTTTCGCCGACGGATCATGCTGGGCCGAGGTTATCGCCCGGCTGCAAGCGAAGGGCCTAAACTGCACGGCGGTCCAGAACCCGCTCACCACGCTGCCCGATGCCGTGGCGGCCGCCCGGCGCATCCTCGACCGGCAGGACGGTCCGACCGTCTTTGTCGGCCACTCCTTTTCGGGGATGATCCTCACCGAAGCAGGTGTGCATCCGAACGTCTCTTCACTGGTTTATGTCGCTGCCCGAGCACCGGATGCAGGAGAGGACTATGCAGCTTTGGCAAAAACCTACCCGACACCACCCGCAACGGCGGGCATTGTCTTCGACGGCGACGAAGGACGGCTGACGGAAGAAGCGTTTCTGCGCGATTTCGGGGGCGACCTTCCCGAGGCCAGGGCGAGGGTTCTCTATGCCGTTCAACAACCATTCCAAAAGGCGTTGCTCACCGGCAAAACCTCAAACGCTGCTTGGCGCTCCAAGCCAAGCTACTACGCCGTTTCGACGCAAGATGGGACGATAAATCCAGACCTGCAGCGTTTCATGGCCAGACGCATGGGCGCTAAAGCCATCGAACTCAATTCCAGCCATCTGTCGCTCATTTCACATCCGGATGAGATCACCAAGCTCATTCTGGAAGCTGCGGGGCAATCGTGACATTGGATCCCTGACGCCGCGCGAGCCGATATTCCGAGCCTGATCGCCGTCGGGAAGGCCAACGGGGGAATAGCCGAGGCACTCGGAAAAAAGCCGGCCTGATGGCCGGGAAGGATGACGAATTGCGGCGCGGATACCCAACCTGAAGCTAGAGTTGGAGTCGACAAACGAGAGCGGCATCGAGGAATACCTAGCCCAGAAAGCACCGTTCATCGATGCCGTGACTTTATGTCGGCTCCGGGTAGGGAACGGCCATGGCCCGCCCGCCTGCAGGAAGGGCAGGCTCCTTTTTTGACCTTTCCAAAACCTGCTGGTCTCTTCAGGGCCCCAAATCAGTCATGCCAGTCGATCCAAGTTCGCGCATTGCTGAGATAAACTGTGACCGAGAATAATGAATAACCGGGTCGCGGGTTCATATCCCCCAAGGCGTCGACTTTCCTCATCCGGCCGTTCACGAGATGATTTTTTCCTCAGTCGAGAAAACGGAACACAGGGCCGGCGCAGTCGGTCCCGACTTGCGGTTGCCTGTACCTGACATGTCACGTCTGCATTATCCGGAGAGCTCACCTTGACGAGCCTTATCACCTCTAGGCACCGATCAGAAGCGAATGTAACGTTCTTCAGGCTGGGGCGATTTCAGCTCTTGGCAGCCGCAGGACGAGTCTGACGGCAGGCGTATCGCTGTCTCCAGGGCGATGCGCGAGGCTAGCATGGACAAGCTGGGCAGCACACCATCCTGGAGCAAGGTGCCGCGGCTCCGATCCATATAGTCATTAAATCCGGCTGTGACGAATGCGCACGGCACGAAGCACGCGCCGATCTCGCGCGATAGCGTCGCTTCAGGCGCTATCGAATGGTTGATCACATCTGCGCCCATCGAGCGAAAGGCCAGCGCCTCCGCAGGACTCGTCAGGCGTGGGCCGTAGGCGTGTGCCGCAACTAACCCTTGCTCGATCCCATGGACCCGGCAGGATGAAGGCCAGAGGCTGCGGGCCGTGTCTGCCAAAACGGCGGCGCAATTCGGGCAGACGATCTGTTTGCCGGAACAATCGAAACGTTGCCGGCCAGGAAGAAGTGAGTACGGGGTCTGGGTCAACTCGATGATGTCGGCATTGATCACCATATCACCTGGTTGAATGGCCTTGTTGACCGCACCAAGCGTCGAGCAGGAAAGCACATGACGAACGCCAGATTCCATGAGGACCCAGAAAGCGCGTTGATGGCAGGAATGGTCTATACGATCCCGTGGATTGCCATGGGAATACATGCAAAGCGCTCGCTTGCTTTGTCGATCCTGCGTGATGCTTGCGTCGAATTCCAGGAGTTTCCAGTTATCGGACACACCATAGGGGGTATCGAAAGACAGGTCGCGAGCGAGTACGCGAACCCCCGGCATCGCAATATCCTCTGGAAAAGCAAGTCCCCAATTGGCTGAACCGGTAATGATCGCCAGCTCGGTCTTTGGAATCACGGGAATGATTACAGGATCAGTCATGAATTATCTTTCAAAGGTCCGCGTTCGCGCAGGTTGAAAAACAGAAGCACGACGGAGATCAGGAGAGTCCAAAAGGTGGAGATAGCGGCAATGGTAGGGTCGATCTGGTCCCGCAGGGACATAAACATGAGCTTCGGCAAGGTGCTGCTTGGGCCGTTGGCCACGAAGATCGAGATGACCGCCTCATCAAGAGACGTCAGGAACGCCATCAATGCGGCGGTCGTTAAGCTGAGGCCCAGCTGTGGCAGTATGATCCCCCCATGGTGCGGAACCAGCCCGCACCAAGGCTGCGGGCCGCTTGGGCCTGAGCCCAGTCGAACCGATTGATGGCGGGGTAGAGCACGATCACGGCCACCGGAATTGCAAGGACCACATGCCCAACAAGGACGCCGGTAAGGGTGCCCACGAGTCCAAGCTTTGCGAGAATAAAGAAGAGCCCGATCGCCAGAAGGATGCCGGGCGTTACCGATGGAGACAGGAGAAATCCGTAGATCACTCGCGCGCTACGCCCGCCGAACCGGTTGATAGCGAAACATGCCAGAAAGCTGATCGGCACCGCAATCGCGGCCGTGAGTACACCGAGAAGCAGGCTGACTCTCAACGCAGCCATCCACACGGCCGACGAGAAGAAAGCCTCGTACCAGCGAAGCGACCAGGCCCTCGGCGGAAACTCGAGGAGATCCGAGGCCGAAAAGGACAGTGGCACCACGATCAAAGTGGGCAGCATGAGAAAGACGAGAACGAGCGCTGAGAAGATCCAAAGGGCCGCCTTGGTCAGTCGGCTGCCGTAATAGGCGTCAAGCATGGCGTGCACCCTTCGTCAGAAGTGAGCGGAGGCCGAACAGCATGCCACCGGTTACCAGAACCAGAACAAGGAGCAGAACGCCAAGCGCGCTGGCCGAACCCCAGTCCTGAAATGTCGAGAGGGTGCGATCGATGCGGACCGAGATCGGGTTGACCTTGCCGCCCCAAGAATGGCAGGCGTGATGAAGAAACCAAGCGTGTATATGAATACGATGGTTGAGCCTGACAGGATCCCGCCCGCCGAAAGCGGAAGGATGATGGTTCGCACGCAGTGCCAGAGGCTCGCACCCATACTGGCGGAAGCGCGGATCACATTGTTGTCGATATCGCGCATCGCGGCATAGATCGGCAGAACGAAGAGTGGCAGCATGTAGTGAACCATGCCGATCAGCGTGCCAGTAAAATTGTAGGCCAGCGGCAAAGGGGTGTCCGTCAGGCCGAGGCTCTGCAAGGCGGAGTTGACGAGACCTTCACGCCGCAGGAGTACCAGCCAGCCGTAGGTGCGAACCAGGATGGACGTCCAAAGCGGCAGCATGATCAGGATCAGGACCCGGTTTGCGATGCGCGTTTTGGTGCTGGCCAAGGTCAATGCCAAAGGAATGCCAAGGACCATGCAGATGAACAATGTCGCGCCAGACAAGGCGAGGGTGGTGCCGACCGCGGACCAGGTGAGGCCGCTCGAGAGGATCTTTTCGTAGTTGGCGGTCGACAAGTCACCTGCCATGGTCAGGAACGACTGACGCAGGATCCATATGACCGGCAGGATAGCCGCCAGACCGACAAGCACCAAGGCCGGCACGGCAAGTGACAGAAAGAAGCGGCGTTCGCGCCGGACGTCCTGCAAAAGAGCTGCGGTGTTCATTTCCCGGGCCCCTCTGGCAAGCTATGCACGCTCGCGGCGGCCGCATAGGCGGTTACCACCTGACCGGTTTTCAGCTCAGCGCAGCCAGCAGCGCGGGTTGCGGGCACGCTCAACATGACTAAAGCGCCGGCCTCGGTTGTCACATTGAGAAGCCAATTCTCGCCGCGGAAAGCCTTGGCGGAAAGGCTGCCTGTGATCGCGACCGCGTCAGGTTCCGCATCGGCGGCGTCAAAATGGAAACTTTCTGCCCGGATCATTGCAAATCCCTGAGGGGCTTGCGTCGATCCGTTCATCCGCGTCAGGCTTGCTGTGGGAAGAATGTTGGCTTCACCCATGAATTCTGCGACGAAGCGGTTGGTCGGATGATGATAGATCTCGGATGGTGCGCCGATCTGCTGGATCTCGCCGGCGTCCATGACTGCAATTCGGTCGGACATCGTCAGCGCCTCCCTTTGATCATGCGTCACATAGATCGTCGTGATACCGAGATCGTCGTGCAGGCGTCGGATTTCGAACTGCATGTGTTCACGCAGGTTCTTGTCCAGCGCGGAGAGGGGCTCGTCCATCAGCATGACACGCGGCTCGAATACAATGGCACGCGCCAGTGCAACGCGCTGCCGCTGGCCGCCCGACAGCGCGGCGATGTTGCGGTCGCCGTAACCTGATAGCTCGACCCTTGCCAAAGCGCCCATTGCCCGCTCGCGAGCCTCGACCTTGGACACATGACGCAGCATCAGTGGATAGGCCACGTTGGCAAGCACGCTCATGTGTGGGAAGAGCGCGTAATTTTGGAAGACGATTCCGATTTCTCTTTTTTCCGGAGACAGCCGGGTGACATCCCGGCCGCCGATGGTTAGAGAGCCGCTATCCGGACGGACAAACCCCGCAAGCGCCATCAACAGTGTTGTCTTGCCCGATCCTGAAGGACCGAGCAGGGTGAGGAATTCGCCAGCAGCAACCTCCAGCGAAACATCGTTCAGCGCCACGTAACAACCGAATACTTTCCTTACGCTGTCGATGGTTATGGGAAGCGAGGTTATGGCCATCTTGATGCCTGCTCCCTGTCTTTCAACGGTTCATCATTTCGTCGAAGGCGACCTGGGCAGCCTCACCATTTTTCAGCCACCACTCAGCCTTCGAAAACACGGAGGTCTCGACATTTCCAGGAGCGGTGGCGAGAAGTTGCATCCGTTCCGCCGGAATCAATCCACCCTCATAGGCTTTCGGGTTGAGCGGCCCATAGGCGATAAAATCCGTAAGCTTCGCGCCTCTTTCCGGCGTCGTCATCGCCGCAATGAGCTTCATGGCGGCATCCTTGTTTGCTGCACCTTTTGGAACGGCTAGACAGTCCGTGCCGATGACGGAGCCCTTGAAACTGTAGTCAGCGGCACCGCCGTCTGCCTTGACGCTTTGGGCGCGACCGTTCCAGGTCACGACCAGATCGGCTTCGCCGTCCTTCAAAATTTGGGCTGATTGCGCACCCGAGGTCCACCAGATCGCTACATTTGGCTTTAACTCTTCGAGACGGCCGATCGCACGCTCCAGCCCTCCTGGCGCACTCAGGACGTCGTAGACTTGATTTGGTTCCACCCCCTCGGAGAGAAGCGCGATCTCTATGAGATCCTGCGCATTGGCGCGTAGCGCGCGAGTTCCGGGAAATGCTTTGACGTTCCAGAACTCCGCCCAGTTCTTCGGCGGATTGTTGCCGATAGTCTTTGTGTTCCACGCCATCACAGTGCCGTAGGAACTGAAGGGATAGCAGTACTCCGATTGCGCTCCTGCCGGCAGCGATTTGCCGTCGATGACGGAATAATCCAGCGGCTCGAGCAGGCCTTGAGCGGCTGCCTGCGCACCTTCGGGCGAGCCGAGATGAATAATGTCGGTTGTAACTGCACCAGATGTGACTTGCATCTTGAGTGCTGCAAAGCCGTCGCTCTGGGTTTCTTCACGCACATCGAGGCCAAGCTCGTGGGCGGCGGGCTCCCACATGGCCTTCTTGATAGCGGTGCCGTAGTCGCCTCCGGCAGTTGTGATGGTCAGTGTTTGCGCTGCCAGCGGGCCGGCGGCAGTCATGGCAATAGCAGCCACGGATAGGCGCAGCATACGAAGCATTGGTTTATCTCCTTTGTTCACCTCTGAATGACGATTTTTGGGTCTAACGCCCGATTTTTGGAAATCGTAACGTTACGATTGATGGATAACGGTCGCCCCGTCAAGCGGAATCTTGTTCCTACCCTCCCCCTACTTTCAATTATGCGGCGGAAAGGGCACTGTATCGACCAAACCGAACCACGGAAGATTGACAGGCGCGATGGCAGCAAATTCGAGACCCAATCTGAGGCAGATCGCGACAGAGCTTGGTCTTTCGGTGACGACCGTTTCCAGGGCATTGAAGGATGGCCCGGAGGTTCATCCTGACACCATCAAGCGCGTAAAGGCGGTTGCAAACGCTGCGGGCTATGTCCCTAACTTCCATGGCAGGGCGTTGCGCACAGGCCTCACACACGCGTTGACAGCCATACTGCCGATGGAGACGCGCGACTACCTGTCGGACATTGCGAAACTGCCCCTGATCGAAGGGCTCACGCTTGCCGCACGAGAACAGGGATATAGCCTCTCGATATACTCCACGACGCCTGAGGAGGATCCGCAGGAGAATCTCACTCGGCTCATTCATGCCGGCGGCGTTGACGGAATCGTAATTACCCGAATGGTCTCGGAAGACCCGCGTATACCGTTTCTCCTGGACCGTAGCATTCCGTTTATCGCCTTCGGCCGCAGCGGCAGTGATCTCGACTACGCTTTCGTCGATGTCGACAACGAAGGAATAGCCTTCCAGGCCGCGACAATGCTGTTCGATCGAGGGTGCCGGCGTATCGCGCTTCAACTGCTGACCCGCGAAGACCAGTACAGCACGCTGCGTTTGGCCGGCTATGCAAAGGCCATGACTGGAGCAGGGCTTTCGGTCGATCCGCAGCTGATCGGGCACGAGGATTTCACCATGGAAGCAAGTGAACGCTGGGTGACGCGCCTGCTGGACCTCCCGGAACCGCCGGCCGGCCTGATCTGCGCCAACGAACTCGGGCTTCTCGGAGCGCTGAGTGCGGCGCGCCGAAAAGGCCTGACGGTTGGCCGCGATTTTCATATCGTCGTTCGTGACAACACACATATGTGTCGCTACCTGTCTACCCCTCTCATCGCCCATACCGTTGATATGGTTGCCGTCGGGCGCAGCCTGGTCGAGGGGCTGGTGCGTCAGATCGAACGGCCGGGCTCTCCTCACTTGCAATTGGTCGTGCACGGGAAAGTCGAACTCATCTCAAACGCCTGACACCCACGCCTTCGGCCGGCCGGACTATTTCCGGCAAGCCCACTCAGCGGCGTATTTTTCAGACGTGCGTACGGTCGGTGGTTCAGCCGAGGGCGGCGGTTAGCGGGTCGTAGGCATAGACCCAAGCAGGATCTTCCGGCTGCTTCAGCCAAGTGTTGGCGTTCGATATTGTCTGCACCTTGGTGGCCCGTTCACGTCGTGTGGCTTCATAGAGCGAGAAGGCGTCTTTATACCCTGCCATGCCGCTTTCTTCGAGGCATCGCGTGAGGATCGCTGCGTCCTCAATGGCCATACAAGCGCCCTGCGCCATATGCGGACGCATGGGGTGGCATGCGTCACCCAACATGACGAGACGGCCGCGACTCCAGATGTTTAAGGGATCGCGGTTCCAGAATGGCCATTTCGTGACGGTTTCGGTCGCATCCACCAGGGCCTGCACCATCGGATGGGATCCTCCGAATATCGCTTCCATCTCCTCTCGGGAACTGTCGACGAAGCTGGTTTCATGCTCCCAACCGTCTACCGGCACGCCGGTGACATAATAGTATTCGCTGCCGTCGCCCTTGGTGGCATAGGCCATGATGTGGCGAGAGGCCTCCCACCACCACTTGACGCAGGCTTCGAACTCCAGGCCGGAATTACGCAGCTTGTCCATGTTGACGAGGGCGCGATGTCCGACCCAGCCGGAGAAGCGGGGTTTTTCAGGCCCGAGCAGCATGTCGCGGATCATGGAATTGATGCCGTCGGCGCCGACGACAAGACCGGCAGCAACGCGCCGTCCGTTCTCGAATGTGAGCAGCACGTCGGTCTCGCGCTCCTCGATGCCGGTCAGGCGGTGGCCGAAATGGACCTTGTCCTGCGGCAGCGCATCTATCTGGACGGCATGCATGTCGCCGCGGTGGATGGTGATGTAGGAGGCGCCGTATTCCTTGCGGCCATAATCGCCGAGAGGAATGCGCGAGAGATAGTCGCCAGTCATGCCATCACGGGAGAACCAGAAATCCGGATGGGAGCCGATCTGCTCCAGCTTCTTCTCAATGCCGATGCGGCGGAAGATTTTCATCACGTTCGGGCCAATGTGAATGCCGGCGCCCAGACGCGTAAAGGCGGGGGCCTGTTCGAAGCTATGCACGGAGAACCCGGCGCCGGCCAGCAGGGCTGCTGCCGCAGCGCCGCCAAGGCCCGCTCCGATGACCGCGATCTCGACCTTCTCAATGTTCATGCTCATGGGTTTGTCCTTCTTCTGTCAGGCATATTGTTGGCTAACAAACAATGCGAATGCGAACCGGCCGTTGTCGTCGTCGGAAGTGGACCCTGATCAGCCGGGGACCCGGCACGATCGCGGTCCTCCGGCGCTACCAGGGTGGCAAATCGGGGGCGAAGCGCTGCCGCAGATAGCTAGCGAGGGCCTCCCGTTCCGTGTCTGTGAATTCGCCGTTAAAGGACGGCATGTCGCGCAGATCCAGCCCGTCCGGCGCCTTCAGACCCTCGTCCAGAACGGAGAAGAGGGCATCGGGCACGGGCGCGCGCAGTGCCGCCGACCGGCTGATCGGCGCAAGAGCCGCCGTGACTGTCCCGGCAAGCGCGGGCTCATGGCAGACGGCGCAGGCGCTTTCGTAAATCCGGCTGGCCCGCGAGGGTGCAAGTCTGGCCTCAGGCACGGACGCGGCGGGTGCGGCATCAATTCCGCTCAATGAGGCCAGATACGTGGCCATAGCGCGGATATCACCATCGGGCAGGGCGGTAAGGCTGGCGGCGACTTCCGCCATCGGGCCGGATGCCGTTGCTGCTTCGGAATGCCCGCGGCGCAGATAGGAAAACAGCGTGTCCTCGTTCCAGCCGCGGGCGGCGGCCGGCGGCCCGGCAAGGGCCGGGGCATACCAGCCCTTGATCATGGCTCCGGTCAGCTCGGGCAGTTCTGCGCCGGCGATATTGCGCGGAGCGTGGCAGGCAGAACAGTGGCCCGCCGCCTCGACCAGATATTTGCCGCGGTTCCATGTCTCGCTACGGACCGGATCGGGCGTGAAGGGCGCGGCGTCATGATAGAGCCAGTTCCAGGCGGCGAGGGCCGGGCGCAGGTTGGTCGGAGCGATCATCCGTGACGTTAGCGTTTCCTGGCGCACGGGCGTCAGCGTCTGGATGTAGGCGTAAAGCGAGAGCATGTCCTCGCTGTTGATCCTGGCAAAGGACGTGTAGGGGAAGGCCGGGTAGAGGTTATGGCCGTCGCGGCTGATACCATGACGCATCGCACGCTCGAACGCCTCGAAACTCCACCGGCCAAGACCTGTTTCCGGCTCGGGGGTAATATTGGTGGAATAGACCGTGCCGAAGGGGGTGACCATTGGGCGTCCACCCGCATTGGGCAACCCACCCTCGGCGGTGTGACATGTGGCGCAGTTACCAAGGGCAAACACCTGCCGGCCACGTTCGAGTGCCTCCTTGGAGAAAATGCCGGACGCAGGCGCAGCGGAAGGAGCAATGGACCGATTGAGCGGCAGGGCGATGGTACCCATCGCAAGCATGCCGCCGATGACGGCGCTAAGCCCGAGCAGTTTCTTGCGCAGCGGGCTTCGGTTCCGGAGCGGGCGAGCCTCCGCGGCGGCGAGGGCGGGCATGTTCCCCAAAGCTGCGAGCGCTGCGCGCATTTTCTCCGGTGTAAACGGCACTTCGCGCATGCGCACGCCCGTGGCGTCGAAAATAGCATTGGCGATGGCCGCCGCACTCGGCACCGCCACGCTTTCGCCAACGCCGAGCGGAGGATCGTCCGGCCGCGCGATCAGCATGGTCTCGATTTCGGGCACGGCAGGAAAAGTCTGGATCGGATAAGCCGCCCAGCTTCGCGGTGTGGGAGAAATTTCGTTGAAGGTGACTTCCTCGAGCAGCACCCGGCTTGCCGTCTGAATGGCATTGCCATGGATCTGCTGGCGCACGCCATCCGGATTGATGACGAGTCCCTGATCCTGGCCGATGAAGATGCGGGTGAGCGCGACCTCGCCGGTTTCCGTGTCCACAGCGACATCCACCACCCAGGCGGCGGAAGCCGCCGCCGTGCCGGGGAAGGTGCCATGCACATAGGTGGCGAAGGCAAAACCCTGACCGAAGGCCATACGACCTTCGCGACGCAGGCGCGGACCGACGCGCTCCGCCCATCCTGCCTGTTCGGCCGTGCGGCGGACAAGATCGGCCTCCCGCGGATCGTCGAGATGACGCAGCCGGAAGGCAACCGGATCCTCGCCCGCCTCGTAAGCCATTTCATCCACGAAACTCTCATGGGCAAAGGTGTTGGGCAGGGCGGAAACACCGCGCATCCATGCAGCCCGCACGATCGGCGCCATGTCATGCACCGTGATGCGCCTGTGAGGGATCCGATAAGGCGGGATAATGGTGCGGTCGCCCATGTCGGAAGGTCGCGCCTCCGAGCTGGTGCGGCCTGTCAGCAGCAGCGACAGGTTCGGCCCCCGGTTGGATGGATACCAGGTGTCGATGGCATAGGCATGCAGCGCGCCGGCCTTTAGCCCGCCGTTCACCTCCATGAGTTGCGCGGCGCCTTTGGGCTCCCAAAGATGCTCCTGCGCGCGGGTGAGCTGGACCCTGACTGGCCGGCTGGTGGCGCGCGACAGAAGCAACGCGTCGCCGCAAACATCGTCGGCGCAATTGCGCCCGTAGCAGCCGGCAGCCTGATAGCGGCGGATTTCGATCCGCTCAGTCGGCACTCCGACAAGGACGGCCAGATCATCGCGCAGCATGTGCGGGTTCTGCGTGCCGGACCAGACGAGCGGCGTGCCGCCGTTCCAGTCGGCAATGGCGCAGGACGGGCCGATGGAACCGTGTTCGTGATAAGGCCAGACATAGGTGCGTTGCCGGGCCACGTCGCATTCGGCAATAGCCCGGCCAAAGTCGCCGGCACGATCAAGACTGCGCGGCGTGGAGGGATGATCCTTCAGCGTCTGGCGCAGATCGGCCATGTCAGGGATGTCAGGCGGCAGGTGCCAATGCGCCGGCAAGGCCTCCGCGATGAGTTGGGCCTGGTCGGCCCGCTCTGCCACCACACCAAGGAAATCGCCGTGGCGGACGACCGCGATGAAACCGGGAAGGTTTCGCACGGCGGCTTCGTCGTAACGGATGAGGCTGTGTCCGACGAAGGCTCCGCTGTCGCGTCCGGCATAAGGCGGCCGGATGACATGGCCGTGCACCATACCCGCAATGTCTACATCATGAATGTAGGGATGTGTCCCGTGCAGCTTGTCCGAAAGGTCACGGCGTCCCGTCCTGTGGCCGACGATGCGATAGTTCGCCGGAGGCTTGACCGGAGTTGTCCGGTCGAGCTTGAGCGCAACATCCTGTCCGGCAATCAGGTCACCATAACTACAGGATTTGTCTTGCCAGCCGACGCAGCCTGCCTCGATCGCGATGCCATCTATTGGGGCGTTGAAGCGACGGGCAGCCTCCGCCGCCAGGAAGACGCGGGCCTGCGCGGCTGCCAGGCGCAGCGGAATGGCGGCGACCTGGATCGTTTCGGACGCGATGGTCGGCCCTTGGTCCGGGGTCGAAGCCGTATCGCCAAGCACCATATGCACCGCACTCAACGGCAGGTCCAGTTCCTCCGCGACGATCTGGGAGAGCGCCGTGTCGATGCCGGTGCCAAGATCCACGTGGCCGTTGTAACCAATGGCAACACCACGCTCGTCCATTCTCAGGAAGACGGCCGGGCCGGCAGAGAATTCGTCATAGATCGAGAGGCTGCCGGGGGGAAGACTTTCAGCCATGCTGGGCTCCACGCATCAGCTCGGCCGCGCGTTCGACCGAAGCGATGATCTCCAGATGCGTTCCGCAACGACAAAGATTGTGGCGCAGAGCCGCGCGAATGTCTTCTCGCGTCGGTGACGGGTTATTTTGCAGGAGAGCGGCGGCGGTCATAACCATCCCGTTTAGGCAGTATCCACATTGCGCGCCTTCGCACTCGAGAAAGGCCTTCTGGACCAAAGAAAGAGCTCCGGTCACAGAATCGGATAGGCCTTCGAGCGTGGTAACGTCATGTCCAACGGCACGTTTTGCACGCAGCACACAGGCCCGTGCCGGCGAACCGTCGATGAGCACGGTGCAGGCGCCGCATTGCGCCTTTCCGCAGCCATACTTTGCCCCCTTGAGACCGAGCTCATCTCTCAAGACGTCGAGAAGTGTTCGTTCCCCGGGATGCTGAAGGAGGCGCGCTGTCCCATTGACCGTCAGTTCGAGCGTATTCGTCATTGGTTCCCTCGGGCTCTCTTTTTGCCCCTTGTCGGGAATTCAGCAGAAAATTCGTTTGTATGCAAATGAATTTGCACAGCATGTGCGGATTTTTTGCATAATCGGCAGGCAGTAAGCGGGTTTGTAAGATTTTTAAGCAGTCTCTGAGCGCGCGTGCCTTGGCTACGCCAGGCGCCGCTTCATCGAGAGCGCATATGCGGGATTCCGGCTTGACGTCAGGCATTGGGATGTTGCAGTTCGACCTTGTTTCTTCAGAAGCTGGAAATCGCCGATGGTCGACCCGAACGAAAATTACGTCCTTGACGAGCAAGTCGGCTTCTTGCTCCGTCTCGCCTATCAGAGGCATATGGCCCTCTTCATGGAGCGCATGACGGGCGGATTGACCCCGACGCAATTCTCCACACTCTACCGGCTGCGTGAGGCGTCGGGGCCGCTTTCCCAAAACGCTCTGGGCCGTCTTGTCGGGATGGATGGCGCCACCACGAAGGGCGTCGTGTCGCGCCTGCTGGCGAGAGATCTGATCCATGTGGAGAAGGACGGCGAAGATCGAAGACGCTATACGCTTTTCATCACCGACACCGGTCGCCGGCTGCTCGATGCAGTGCTGCCGGACGTGAAAGGCAGCAGCGAGACTACGCTTGCCCCTTTAGCGCCTTCGGAAAGGGAGCAACTTCTGCAGTTGCTGAAACGCCTGATATAAAATTATACATTAAGATAATAATGGCCTAAACACTGCCAGTGAAAAAGCGCGTAAGCGCCTGACGAGGACGATCGCGTGGCCGACCAAAAGCTCCAAACAAAAAACCGCAGTCCGGGGCGACCTCCGAGAACCGATAGCTTTGGGAAGGCCTCCGATTTGCGCGACAGTATTTTGGATCATGCCGAATTGGCGTTCGCGGAAGCGGGCTTCGAAGGTGCCAATCTGCGGGAAATCGCCTCTCTTGCGGGGGTCAATCAGGCGCTGATCCGGTATTATTTCGGCTCGAAGGCCGACCTCTTCGATGAATGCTTCAGGCGGCGCGGCGGAGTTTTGGCGGGACATAGACACGTCAACCTGGATCGGCTTTTAGAGATCAGCGAAAACCCATCGGTCGAGGATCTTGTTTTTGCCTACCTCAAACCACAGTGGGACATGAAGTATTCGAGCCCCAATGGCGCAGCCTTCGTCGCGATGCAGGCGCGGCTGCATGCTGAGCCTGAGGAGCATGCTCTACGTCTTCGAAGGGAAGTCTACGACGCTTCGGTCAAGCGCTATATATCGGCGCTTTCACAGGCGCTGCCTCAGGTTCCCAAGGACATCATCAGCGTGCGTATGGCCTTTCTTGTCGGCGCATATCTTTTCATGCTCAACGACTTGGGGCGCATCAGCGATCTCACCGAAGGTCATCTGACATCCTTCGGCAAGGACGAAATGCTCGACCAGCTCGTCCGTTTCCTTGCAGCGGGACTGCGCGCACCCGTCTAGATAAGACAAAAACTGGCCGCCCGCCCAATTCGCAGGCCAGCCGAAAATTTGTGCTTGTTATTATTCAAATGAATAATTAATGTCTCTCCATCAGATCGATGGAGCCATGCAATGAGAACCTATCGGATCGGCCAGATCGTCCCGAGCTCGAACGTTACGATGGAGACGGAAATCCCGGCGCTGCTGCGTGCACGCGAGATGATCGCGCCCGAACGCTTCACCTTTCATTCCTCGCGCATGCGGATGAAGCACGTGACGAAGGAGGAACTGGCGGCCATGGACGCAGACAGCGACCGCTGCGCGCTAGAACTTTCCGATGCCCGGGTCGATGTGATGGGTTACGCCTGTCTGGTGGCAATCATGGCGATGGGGCTCGGATATCATCGCCAAAGTCAGGCGCGCCTGCATGGCATCACGGTCGCGAACGGCAATCCGGCACCCGTGGTGACGTCTGCCGGAGCGCTCGTAGACGGCCTAAAGGCTATCGGCGCCAAGCGCATCGCACTGGTGGCGCCCTACATGAAGCCGCTCACAGAGTTGGTCGTTTCCTACATTCGTAACGAAGGGATCGAAGTCTCGGACTGGCGCGCCCTGGAAATCCCGGACAACTTGGCCGTGGCCGCGCATGACCCGATGAACCTGCCGGAAATCGTCAAAGGCATGAAAACCGACGACGTGGATGTCGTGGTGGTTTCGGCTTGCGTCCAGATGCCGTCGTTGCCGGCCGTTTCCATGGTCGAGGCGATGACGGGCAAGCCGGTTCTGACGGCCGCCATTGCCACCACCTGGCAGATGCTGCAGGCCCTTGATCTCAATAGGCGGGTACCGGGCGGCGGCACGCTGCTGTCCGGCGCCTATTGAGGAGGGCGGGCAGATGGCAAAGGGATATCATGTCCATGCAAATGGAATCCGACAGCATCTCCTGCATTTCCCGGGGCAGGGACCGACAATGTTGCTGGTTCCCGGCATTACTTCGCCCGCTATTACCTGGGGTTTTGTAGCCGAGAGATTGGCCGCGGCCTTCGATGTGCATGTACTCGACGTGCGCGGTCGCGGACTGAGTGAGGCGGGTAACCTTGATTATTCGCTGGATGCGATGGCAGCGGACGTCGTGGCATTGACGACGACGGCAAGGGTCAGCCGTCCGATCGTGCTTGGCCACTCAATGGGTGCGCGCACGGCTATTCGTGCGGCCCGCCAGGCTCCCGACGCATTTTCGGGCTTGATACTCGTCGATCCTCCGGTTTCAGGCCCGGGACGGCGTGCCTATCCGTCCGCCTGGAACTGGTACGAGGACTCCATCCGGATGGCGCAGAAGGGCTGTTCAGGACAAGACATGCGCAGTTTTTGTCCAAGTTGGACAGATGGGCAGAATGCGCTGCGTGCAGAGTGGCTGCACACTTGCCAGCTCGATGCGATCCGCACCGCCTATGACGGTTTCCATATCGATGACATACATGCCGACCTTCCCGAGATCACCGCGCCGGCCCGGCTGATCGTTGCCGGTGGCGCGACCGTGATCGGCGCGGCCGACATCGACGAAATCCGGCAACTGAAGCCCGGCATCGACGTGCGCATCGTCGAAAAGGCCGGCCACATGATCCCCTGGGACGACCTCGAGGGGTTCCTCTCCGCCACCCTCGACTTCCAGCCCATCCGCGCGACGAATTGAAAAGGACCCAGCCATGGACCATGCGAGTTTCACCGAAATCTGCCTGCATCAGTTGAAGATGTCTGGTGTTCGCGAAGGCGAAAAACTGATCGTGCTCACGCAGGGTAGTGATCGCCTGGACTATGCGGACGCCTTCATGGCGGCGGGCCAGCGCCTCGGCGCAAGCATGTATCACATGCGCCTGCCCGCACCCCTGCCGGTCGGCGGCTGGAATGTCGGCGTCACTGGCCTTGCCGCCATGCCCGATGCGGTCGAGGCGCTGAAGGCCTGCGATATGCTGATCGACTGCATCTTCCTGTTGTTTTCGCCGGAGCAGATGGCAATCCAGGCGGCCGGAACGCGCATCCTGACCGCCGTGGAGCCACCGGAACTGCTGGCTCGCATGTTGCCGACGAAGGAGATCCGCGACAAGGTCGAAATCGCCGGTGTCATGTTGGCCAAGGCCAAGGTCATGCGGATCACCTCGCCACATGGAACCGACATTAGCTACAAACTCAATACCTATCCGACGATCACCGAATATGCTTGTACCGACGAGCCCGGCCGTTGGGACCACTGGCCGTCAGGCTTCGTCTTCACCGGTGGTGACGACGACGGTGTGGACGGTCAGATCGTGGTGGCACCCGGCGACATTCTCCTGCCGCAGAACATCTACGTCCGCGATCCGATCTTCTACACGATCGAGAAGGGCTGGGTCACCGACATCCGCGGCGGGCTCGACGCGCAATTGGTCAAATCCTACATGGAAGATTTCAACGATCCGCGTGGCATGGGCATGAGCCACGTCGGCTGGGGCATGAACCCGCACGCGAAATGGCATAATCTCGTCCCCGGCGCTTTCCCCGGCGGCATGGGCATGGAACCGCGCAGCTTCTATGGCAACGTCATGTTCTCCACTGGCCCCAACAACGAGTTGGGCGGGCCCAACGACACGGCCTGCCACCTTGATATTCCCATGCGGGGATGCTCGCTGTTCCTCGATGACGAACCGGTCGTCATCGACGGCGACATTGTAGTAAAGGAAATCCAGATGGAGCGTACCTGACGGGCGCACTTTCAACGTGAGGGACGGCATATGTCGCAGCAGGAAACCTACAAGACCGCGGGGTTCGGGCAGCCCGTCCCCCGGGGTATGCGCCCGGGAATCGTCGTCGTCGACTTCACCTACGGGTTCACCGACACGATCTACCCCACAGCCGCGGATATGAGTCCGGAAATCGCGGCAACGCGGCGACTGACCGATCTTGCCAGGGCAAGGGGCATCCCGGTGATATACACCACCATAGCCTATCACCAAGGTGAGTTAACCATGCTGCCTTGGCTTCGCAAGGCGACGGGTATGGCCGCCCTGGTTGAAGGCAGCCGGCTGGTGGAGATCGACGCGGCCACAGGCATCCAGCCGGGCGACCCGATAATCACCAAGAAAGGCGCTTCCGCATTCCATGGGACGGCTTTGGCCGCGCTTCTCACCGGTGTCGGCGTTGATACGCTGGTGGTCGCCGGCGCGACGACCTCTGGCTGCGTGCGAGCAACCGTCGTCGATGCGGTCCAGTCGGGCTTCAACGTTCTGGTGCCAGGCGACTGCTGCGCCGACCGAGCCCAACGGCCGCATGAGGCCAATCTTTATGACATGCATCAGAAGTACGCCGACGTCACGGATGCTGACGATATAGAGCGTTGGTTGATTTCTCTCTCCGATCATGGGTGATTCCATCCGCGACTTATAACCGGCACCGCAGTTCACACCGCGTTCAAGGCGGCTAAGGCAGGCCAGCTGCGCCATTGACGGCTTGCACCCGATTTCACTACGATCGCGGCTTGACCGACATAGGGATATCCGGCCGCTACGATGAGCCGATCGCTGCGCGGCGCGTCGACGACTTGCGCTGGCGTTTAGAAGCAGTGAGTCTATGGTATGGCTAACACGCCGTTGCAGTCATGTGGGTTTATTCCTCAACAAAGACGGTAAGTGGATGGGCCGCTGTGCTTTCGCTGAGATTTCGAAACCGAACTGCCGAATTCCTGTAGGATTGCCTATGAATCAGACACTTGCGCCCCGCGCTGTGCCAATTCCCGTCAGGGCTTTGTTCAGCGACGATCCTGCCGAACTGCTTCGCTTCGCGATCGACGCCAATGCTAGCGGAGGGGCGGCGCTCGCCACCCTAGTCGAGATACGCGGCGGGGCGGCCCGCACGCTCGGCTCCCACATGGTCGTCGCCGCCAATGGCCGTTTCTGCGGCTATGTCTCCGGCGGATGTGTCGAAGCTGCAGTCGCGTCCGAAGCGCTGCTGGCAATGGCAGCAGGACGCGACCGCACGGTGACGTTCGGCGACGGCTCGCCATTCTTTGATATCGTCCTTCCCTGCGGCGGAGGAATCTCGGTCGCAATCCATGTTCTGAAAAATGCAGGAGCCTTGCGGCATGTTCTGGATCGTCTTGAACGCAGGCAGGCTGCCGCTCTTTCATATTCGCAGGAGCGGCAGACGCTCGAACCGGCAGACCCGCCGCACCGGGCGTGCTGGATCGAGCGAGATTTCGTGAGCGTCTACCGTCCACGCACGCGCCTCGTACTCGCCGGACAGGCGATCGAAGCGCAGGCCGTCGCAGGACTGGCGGCGGTTGCCGGCTACGACGTGGTCATCAGCAGACAGGGCGAGGAGGGCAGGGCGGCGGCCGGCAGGATCGATCCCTTCACTGCCGTCGTGCTCCTGCATCATGACCTCGATGCCGAAGCCGCCATTCTTAAGACCTCGCTTCAATCGCCCGCTTTCTACATCGGCGCGCTCGGAAGCACCCGGACCCATCGCCGACGTGTCGAGCGGTTGACGGCGCTCGCTTTCGGGCGAGATGAGATCGATCGGATCAAGGCGCCCATCGGGATGTTCGGACCGACGCGGGATGCAACCTCGCTCGCTTTGTCGGTTCTGGCAGATGTCGCTGCAGCAAGACTGGTGGCCTATGCTTAAGACGTCGCAACGGAGACTTTAATGCAGACCGAGGGTGATCCGCACCACCGCGCCCCGACAAAATTACCGAACACGGGGGCGTCGGTCGCGATCGTCATTCTCGCTGCCGGCAAGGCAAGCCGGATGGGCGGGGGCGGGAAGCACAAGTTGCTGGCTGAGTTCGACGGCCTGCCGCTCGTGCGACGGTCAGCATTGACCGCGCTCGGGTCGGACGCAGCCTCCGTTGTTGTCGTCACGGGCCATCGCCGGCGCGATATCGAGACCGCGCTCGGTGGGCTTGCGCTGACCCTTGTCGACAATCCCGATTACGCGGACGGCATGGCAAGCTCGCTCGCAGCAGGACTGTCATCAAAGCACGCCGACGGGGCCGACGGCATTCTCGTCATGCTGGCCGATATGCCCGGCATCTCCACCGCGCACCTCGACCGCTTGATTTCCGCCTTTGGCCACGCGGGTGGCAAGGCCGTCGTGCGAGCCGTCTCGCGCGCCAAGCCCGGCAATCCGGTTATTCTGCCACGCTCTCTCCACGACTCGGTCCGGCGACTTGAAGGCGATGTCGGCGCGCGGGGGATCATTGCGGCGTGCGACCTGCCCGTGCTCGATGTCGATATCGGCGATGCAGCCCATCTCGACGTCGATACACCGGACGATCTATTGGCCGCTGGCGGCGCGGTTAAAAGCTAATTCGTGGACAAGGCAGCGATATGATTTGCTCTCATGAGTGAGATAGAGCGCCTTGTTCGGGAGAGCCAGGTGTTTGATGCATGGCGATCCTGCGCACGCCTGCCATTCGGAAGACGTGGCAAAGTATATGCAATGTGGCGAACGTCATTGCGCTCTACATCTGGAGTGTCTCGGAGGACGCCTCTGAACTATCTTTTTCTTTGGCGGATACGACCGGCGGAAAGCGCCTCGCAATTGTCGCCCTGTTGTCCCGCCAAGGTTCCATAAATCATTTTGCTCACCCATCGCCGGTTCGACGAAAAGCTCTCCCGTTCGATACTGGCCACGACGATGATGTACGGTTGACGCTGACAATCATCGAAGGAAGCGACGAAACCCACGTCGCAGAGATAAAAATCCCTAAAACGGCTTTTCTGTAGAATTTGATGTTCCATTGGGGGATTAAATCGGACGCTGTCGCCATTGCAGGTAATCCACTTAATTTATAGGGTTTATATAATGGAGGATCCCATGCCGGAACTGCGCATCGTTGGAATATCAGGAAACGTGAAGGCGCCATCCCGAACATCGGCGCTGGTCGCGTCCATCCTTTGGCGTATCGAGTCCGAGCTTGGTTCGCCCGCGCGGCACATCGATTTGGCTGTGTCTGCACCGGCGCTCTTTCGAGCCTTGCGGGCGGACCAGTTGGATGAGGAAGGCGCCGAGATCGTGCGCGCGGTTGAAAGGGCGGATGTTCTGGTCGTCGGCTCCCCGGTTTATCGGGCTTCGTATAGCGGAGCGCTCAAGCATCTGTTTGATCTGGTTCACTATGAGTCACTGATCGGCAAGCCCGTGATCCTCGCTGCAACGGGCGGAACGCCATTGCATGGTCTGATGATCGATCATCAGCTTCGGCCGTTGTTCAGCTTCTTCAAGGCGCTGCCGCTACCAACGTCGGTCTATGCGCTCGAAAGCGAGTTCGACTCATACGCCGTTGCAAGTTCAGACATCCAGCAGCGGATCAGAGCTGTTGTGCGCGAGCTGGAACTGATCGTTCCGCACGCCAGGACGCTTGCTTTCGCTCGAGCCGAAGAACAATCGCGCCTAACCGCCTGATAATCACGAATAAGCATGGAGAGACCGATGTCACAATCGAAGAAAGAACCCTTGAAGTTTGCCTACTGGGTACCGAACGTATCGGGCGGCCTGGTCATCAGCTCGGTCGAGCAACGAACCGATTGGGGCATCGACTACAATCGCAAGCTCGCCCAGATCGCCGAACAGTCGGGATTCGAGTTTGCCTTGAGCCAGATCCGCTTCACGGCCGGATATGGCGCCGACAACCAGCACGAGTCAGTCTCCTTTTCCCACGCACTTCTTGCGGCCACCGAAAAGCTCCGCGTGATTGCCGCCGTTCTGCCCGGACCGTGGAACCCGGCGCTGCTCGCCAAGCAGATTGCCACCATCAGCCACCTCACCAACGGCCGCGTCGACGTCAATATCGTTTCCGGCTGGTTCCGCGGCGAGTTCGCCGCCATCGGCGAACCCTGGTTGGACCATGATGAGCGCTATCGCCGCTCTGAAGAGTTCATCCGTGCGATCCGTGGCATCTGGACGGAAGACGTCTATAACCTGCGCGGCGATTTCTACCGCTTCACGGATTATTCGATGAAGCCGAAGCCGATCGGCGGTGTTCCGCAAGTATTCCAGGGCGGCTCCTCGCGTGCGGCTCGCGACATGGCGGCCCGCGTGTCCGACTGGTACTTCACCAACGGCAACACGCCGGAAGGCCTGAAGGCCCAGGTCGATGACATCCGCACCAAGGAAAAGGCTTTTGGCAAGACCTGGCGCACGAAGATTGGCATGAATGCCTTCGGCATCGTCCGCTCCTCTGAGAAGGAAGCGCAGGAGGTCCTCCAGGAAATCCTCGACAAGGCCATTCCCGAGGCGGTCAAGGGTTTCCACCACGAAGTCCAGAATGCCGGGAATTCCTCGCCGGAGCGGGAAGGCAACTGGGCGAAGTCCACCTTCCAGGATCTGGTGCAATACAATGACGGTTTCCGTTCGAACCTGATCGGCACGCCGGAACAGGTGGCCGAACGCATCATCGGTCACAAGCGGGCCGGCGCGGACCTCATTCTGCTCGGCTTCCTGCATTTCCAGGAAGAGGTGGATTATTTCGGCAAGCACGTCCTGCCGATCGTCCGCGAACTGGAAGCGATCGAAGACCAGCGGCTGGAAGCAGCCGAGTAACGGCTTCCTTCCCAAATTGAAAAAGCGAACGGCTCCCCATTCCAGGGGAGCCGGATGGTGGCGCGCGTCTTCAGGCAGGGCCTGCGGATTTCCGCGCACAACGGAGCAGACGATGGTGAATGCGCATTACACGGCACTCGATGAGACTTCTGCGGTGAGGGAATATTCCCCGCTGCCGGTTTCCGGTTCATCGAACCGTCGCGTGACGAATGCCGATAGCAATGCGCTGAGCCACCCGCCGATATTGGCGCTTGCGGGCATCACGCTCTCCTTCGGCGGCGTCACTGCGATCTCAAATGTCGATCTTGCGATCCAGCCGGGCGAGATCCGCGCGATCATCGGCCCGAACGGCGCCGGCAAAAGCTCGCTGATCAACGTGATTTCAGGGCAATACCGGCCGGATGCCGGCCATGTCAGCCTCAATGGCAAGACCTATGCGCAGGTGCCGGCGCAGAAGGCCGCACGGCTTGGTATCGCCCGCACCTTCCAGAACCTTGCCCTGTTCAAGGGGCTGACGGTTCTTGAAAACGTCATGACCGGCCTGACTTTCCAGCGTCGCTCGACCTTTATCGGCCAGGCGTTCGGTTCGCCCCGCGCCCGTCGCGAGGAACGCGAGGCGCGTGACCGGGCGCGGCAGGTCATCGATTTCCTGCATCTCGGCCATGTGCATGACCGGCTTGCCGGCTCGCTGCCCTACGGCCTGCAGAAGCGCGTCGAACTTGCCCGGGCGCTGGCGCCCGATCCACAGATCCTCCTGCTCGATGAACCGATGGCCGGCATGACCGCCACCGAAAAGCAGGAAATGGCAGGCTTTGTCCGTGCCGCGCAGGAGGGGTACGGCACGACGATCATCCTGATCGAACATGATATCGGCGTGGTCATGGGACTTTCGGACCGGATCGCCGTGCTCGACTACGGCCGCAAGATCGCCGACGGCACGCCGGCCGAAGTGCGCGCCGACCAGGCCGTCATCGACGCCTATCTCGGCGTTGCCCGCGAGGACCAGGAAGAGGCGGACGGGTGATGGAAAGCTTCGACTATCTTTTCTTCCTCGAGGTGCTGACTGGCGGATTGCTTTCCGGCGTCATGTATTCGCTCGTCGCGATCGGCTTCGTGCTGATCTACAAGACCTCGGGTGTCTTGAATTTCGCACAGGGGGCGCTGCTCCTGTTTGCCGCTCTCACCTTCGTTTCGCTGGTCGAGCGCGGCGTGCCATTCTATCTCGCGCTTGTGCTTACCTTCGCCATCATGGTGCTGCTCGGCATCGGTATCGAGCGCGCAGTGCTCCGGCCGCTCGTCAACAAGCCGCCGATCACGCTGTTCATGGCGACGCTCGGGCTTTCCTACATCATCGAGGGTGCTGCCCAGCTTCTCTGGGGCACGCAGGTCCATGCCCTGGAGCTCGGCATCGAGGACGTGCCCTTCGAATTTTACGGCGTCTTCATCTCGAAGTTCGATCTCTTCGCCTCCGCCGTGGCGGCATTGATGGTCATCGGGCTGACGCTCTTCTTTCGCTATACCCGGGTCGGCCTGACCTTTCGCGCCGTGGCGGACGACCAGTTCGCGGCACTCGCCGTCGGGCTTCGCCTGCCGCGCATCTGGGCAACTGTCTGGGCAACCTCCGGTCTCGTCGCATTGGTCGCAGGCCTTCTCTGGGGTGCGCGCAGCGGCGTGCAATTCTCGCTCTCGCTCGTGGTGCTGAAGGCCCTGCCGGTGCTCGTGCTCGGCGGCTTCGATTCGATCGCCGGCGCCATCGTCGGCGGCCTGGTGATCGGCGCCTCGGAAAAGCTCGCCGAAGTCTATATCGGCGAATATTTCGGCGGCGGCATCGAGGGCTGGTTCGCCTATGCGATCGCGCTGATCTTCCTGCTCGTCCGCCCATCAGGCTTGTTCGGCCAGAAGCTCGTGGAAAGGGTCTGAACCATGGCTGCCGTCACCTCCCGACCCGTCGTTTCGGTAAAACTTCCAGGCTGGATCGCGCCGCTTGCCATCCTCATCATCGCTTTCGGCATCGTGCCTTTTATCGGCTCGAGCTATCTGATTGAGGCGCTGCTGCTGCCGTTTCTGGCTCTGTCGCTGGCCGGCGTCGGCCTGAACCTGTTGACCGGCTATGCCGGGCAGGTATCGCTCGGCAGCGCGGCCTTCATGGCGGTTGGCGCCTTCGCCGCCTTCAATTTCAATCTGCGTGTGGAGGGCTTGCCGCTTCTCGTCTCCATCGCGCTCGCCGGCGGCATCGCGGCTGCGGTCGGGATCGTCTTCGGCCTGCCAAGCCTGCGCCTGCGCGGCTTCTATCTCGCCGTTTCCACGCTTGCGGCGCAGTTCTTCGTGCAATGGGCGCTGACCAAGTTCGGCTGGTTCTCCAATGACAATCCGTCGGGGGTGATCGACGCGCCGAAGCTCACCATCGCCGGCATCGATTTCGACAGTTCGATTGGGCGCTACTATTTCGCGCTGATCGTCGTCACCGCGCTGACCTTCTTTGCCTGGCGCGTGGCATCCTCGCAGACCGGCCGCAACTTCATCGCCATTCGCGACAATGAGACGGCGGCCCGGATCATCGGGGTGCCGGTGCTGCGCACCAAGCTGCTCGCCTTCGCACTTTCGTCCTTCATCATCGGGGTCGCCGGTGTGCTCTGGGCCTTTGCCTATCTGCGCACGGTGGAGCCGGCCGGCTTCAATCTCGACCGCTCGTTCCAGATCCTGTTTATCGTCATCATCGGCGGTCTGGCGACGATCCGGGGCGCCTTCCTGGGCGCGGCGCTGATGGTGGTCTTTCCGGTCGTGCTGTCGCGGGTCGGATCGTTTTTCCTGGGCGATCTGTTCGATTCCGGCGTGCTCGACATGAGCCAGCGCATCGTCATCGGCGCACTCATCATTGCCTTCCTGATCCTCGAGCCCGATGGGCTCGCGGCGCTCGGAAGGCGGCTGACCGGACGGTTCAGGCGCAGCACGCGCGAACCCGTCGGCTGAGCGCCACCTCATCATCTTTAAACGCATTGGAACACCGGCAAACGCCGGTCAACAGAGGGAGTTTGTCCAATGAAAAGTCTGAAAACCACAGTCAAGGCGGCGGTCACAGCGCTCGCCATCATCGGCGGGGTCGGCCTGGCGCCGGCCCATGCCGACGAGCAATATTTCCCGCTGCAGAGCTATCGCGTCGGGCCCTATGCCGCGGGCGGCACCGGGTTCTTCGGCGGCTTCATCGACTACCTGAACCTGATCAACACCCGCGACGGCGGCGTGAACGGCGTCAAGCTCACCTGGGACGAATGCGAAACCCAGTATGAGGTTGAGCGCGGCGTCGAATGCTACGAGCGCCAGAAGAGCCATCCGAACGCGGCAGCCTGGAACCCGCTTTCGGTCGGCATCGCTTATGCCATGATCGACCGCATCACCGGCGACAAGGTGCCGCTGATCACGGTGAACCATGGCCGTACCGACTCCACCGACGGTCGCGTCTTCCCCTATGTCTTCCCCCTGCTGCTCAACCCTTATTCGGAGACCTCGGGCATCGTGAACTACCTTGCATCGAAGGAAGGTGGCCTCGATAAGCTCAAGGGCAAGAAGATCGTCGTGCTGTATCACGGCTCGCCCTACGGTAAGGAAACCATTCCGATCTATGAATTGCTGGCCGAGAAGTATGGCTTCACCGTCCAGCAGATCGAGGTTCCCCATCCCGGCAACGAGCAGCAGTCGCAGTGGCTGACGATCCGCCGCGCCAAGCCGGACTACGTCGTTCTGCGCGGCTGGGGCGTGATGAACCCGGTGGCGCTGAAGACGGCGGCCAAGGTCGGCTTCCCCGCCTCCAAGATCGTCGGCAATGTCTGGTCGAATTCGGAAGAGGACGTCATCCCCGCGGGCGAGGCGGCGGTCGGCTACACCGCAATCACCACCCAGGCCTCCGGTCAGCAATATCCTGTCCTGCAGGAGATCGTGAAGACGCTCTACGACCAGGGCAAGGGCAATCTCGAAGACAAGAAGCGTATCGGCTCTGTCTACCACAACCTCGGCATCGTCAACGGCATCCTGAATGTCGAGGCGATCCGCACCGCACAGGAAAAGTTCGGCAAGCGGACGCTGACCGGTGACGAAGTGCGATGGGGCTTCGAACATCTGAAACTCGACGAAGCCAAGGTCGCTGCACTCGGCGCCAAGGACCTGTTCCACTCCATCAACGTCTCCTGGGACAACCACGAAGGCGATGGCTACGTGACCTTCCAGCAATGGGATGGCAAGAAGTGGAACGTCGTCTCCGACTGGATCGCGCCGGACTGGAAGCTGCTGCGCCCGATCATCGAAAAATCCTCGGAAGCCTACGCCAAGGAAAAGGGCATCAAGCTGCGCACGGCGGCCGATGCCGAAGGCATCGCGACCACGAACTGACGATCTGAGGGATGGCGCAAGCCGCCATCCCTTATTCCCATACGCGGTGCAGCAGATACCTGCGGCGCGCCCCACTTGCTGATTTTGGAACGAGCGACATGTCCGACGAAACGATCCTTCTTGATATCAAGTCCGTGCATGCCGTCTACAACAAGACGATCAACGCCCTGAACGGCGTGAGCTTTCAGTTGCGGCGCGGAGAAATCCTCGCCCTTCTCGGGTCAAACGGCGCCGGCAAGACGACGGCGTTAAAGGCCATCTCGAACCTGTTGCCGGCCGAACGGGGCCAAGTGACATCGGGCACGATCCGTTTCGAAGGGCGCGATGTGCTGACTGAAAACCCTGCCAATCTGGTGCGATCGGGACTGGTGCAGGTGCTCGAAGGGCGGCATTGCTTCAAGAGCCTGTCGGTCGAGGAAAATCTCATCTCCGGCGGCCTCGGACGCTCGTCATCCAGGCGCGAGATCGCTGCCGACCTCGAGCGCACCTATGCCATTTTTCCCCGGCTCAAGGAGAAGCGTCGCACGTCGGCGGGGCTTACGTCAGGCGGCGAGCAGCAGATGACGGCGATCGGCCGTGCGCTGATGTCGCGGCCGCGGCTGCTTGTTCTCGACGAGCCCTCCATGGGCCTGGCACCGCTCGTAATCAAGGATATCTTCCGTTCGCTCAAGGCGTTGAACCGGGAGGACGGGCTTTCCATTCTGGTTGCCGAACAGAATTCGACGGTGGCGCTTCAATACGCCGATCATGCCACCGTCATCGAAAACGGCGTCGCCGTGCTGTCGGGTTCCGCCGCCGAATTGCGCAGCCGTGACGACATCAAGGTTTTTTACCTCGGGGAAGGCGCCGCCTTCGCTCACGACAGGCCGGCGGCCTGATCCAATCTCACATCCGTCACTTAGAAGGGAGACCAGAATGAACGTCATTGCCAAGACAGACAGGGTTGCCGTACCCGGCGTTAAGCGGCCGGAACAGCCCGCGCATATCATCAAGGATGATGCAGAGGCGATTGCCGTTGCCCACCGGCTCGCCGCGGAGTTCGTCAAGGGTTCTGCAGATCGTGACCGCGAGCGGATCTGGCCAGCGGTAGAGCTGGACGCTTTCTCGCAAAGCGGGCTCTGGTCGATCAATGTGCCCAAGGCGTTCGGCGGACCGGAAGTGTCCTATGTCACGCTTGCAAAAGTGGTCGAGATCATTTCCGAGGCGGATTCGTCGATTGGACAGATCTCGCAGAACCATCTCGGCGTCGTCGCGGCGATCCGTACGGTTTCAGACAAAGCGCAGCAGGAACTGTTGTTCGGCGAAATCCTCAAGGGCACCCGGTTCGGCAATGCCTTTTCGGAATTCGGCTCCAAACGTGCGGTCGATTTTGAAACCGGGTTTGTCGACAACGGCGACCACGTGGTGGTGAACGGTCGGAAATTCTATTCGTCGGGCGCCTTGCTCGCTCATAAGGTGCCGATCGTGGCGCTCGATGACGACGGCCGCGCCTGGTACGCGATCGCCGATCGCGATGCGCCGGGTTTGACCGTGATCGACGACTGGTCGAGCTTCGGCCAGCGAACAACGCTCTCGGGCACGGTCATTCTCGACAATGTCAAAGTCGATAAGGCCTGGCTTGTTCCGGGATATAAGGGTTATGACAAGCCGACAGCGGACGGGGCCATCTTCCAGATCATCCAGGTTGCCGTCGATACCGGCATCGCCTCGGCGGCGATCAAGGAGACGATCGACTTCGTCCGTACCAAGTCTCGTGCCTGGGTCGATAGTGGCCTCGACCATGCCTGGGACGACCCTTACACGATCCAGGCGGTCGGCGCCCTTCAGCTCCGCCTGCATGCGGCGCAGGCACTGCTCGAGAAAGCCGGGCATGCGATCGACCGAGCGGTTGCCGATCCCAATTCCGATACCGTGGCGGAAGCCCAGGTCTTCACGGCCGAGGCCAAGATCCTCTCGACCGAGATCGCCATCGAGGCGACCAACAAGCTGTTCGAACTGGCCGGCACCCGCTCGACGCTTGCCGAACACAATCTCGACCGCCACTGGCGCAATGCACGGACCCACACGCTGCACGACCCGGTGCGGTGGAAATACGCGATCCTCGGCAAATACTTCCTCAATGGAGAGAAGCCGCCGCTGCACGCCTGGAGCTAAGACAGGCCGCGCTTCGGGCCTTTGAAAATCAGAATATCGCGGTGGCGGGAGAGAGTTCATCGCCACTGTTTCCTGTTATTTCAGTCTCAAGAGTTCCATAAATACCTCTTACGCCACTGACACTGAAAATAGCGGGGTTAGAGGTGCTGGCACGGCGAGAACAGTCAGCCCCAGCTTTGGTGCTGTGAGGTTCGCGCTTCGAGGATACGGTCTGAAGACCGGGAAGTTAAGGGGACGTGACTAAGCCGCCGGAATCGAATATCGCGTGAGAACCGCATCCTCGCCATCGAGGGTCACTTCGATGACTTCGTTGATTATATCCTGGCCTCCTGCCAAATCCTGCAGTATGAGGGCAAACAATTCTCGTTGCTGCGCGGGAAGCACCTGCGGCACGATGATCACCAGGCCCGCATGCAATTCCTCTTTCGCGTACAGCTTCCGGAAGTCGCGGGCGTTGTTCGTGACGAACGCGAAATCCTCCTCGATGATCCGAGGCATTAGATCCCAGTCGGTTTCGCCGCTCAGTCCCAGCCAGTTCACATGGAAGCAATCGTGACCGTGCGATTGAGCCACGGCCACGAGAGACGTGTGAAGGCATTCATCGACAAGAAACTTCACGAGGTCGAGCCAGACGGTTTGGAGACATTCTCGTTCCGAAGGCTCAGGTGCTTCACGGATTTCACCTTCAGGCCTTGCTCCGAAAGCTTCCGCGGACGTCCTCTGGCGGGATGGGCCGCAACCCAGATCTCCGCAAGTTCCACCATTCGCTCGGTGAGCGAAGGATAGCCCTCGACGATTTCCGCTGTACTTGCACCTTGGGTCTTCATCGCGGCAATCGTTCGCACCGGAACGCGGGTTTGCTTGAAAACCGGCTCGCCACCCACGACCCCTTTCACGCTTTCAATCATTCGTTCGGCTTCTCGAAGCGCCTCGGCCCGCGCGGCCAGTTGTTCTCGTGCCCGCGCAACGTCGATAATGAGATAGTCGTCTGCCCTAACAGTTTCGGCATCGGGATTCTGATCGATCGTATCGAATAAGCGCTTGCGGCGCTCGGCAGACAAGATCGATCCGACGCCGTACCAGAGCTTCAACCGAAGCAGATCCTCATCGGTGAGTGCTCGACCCCTGCTACCAACGAGATGAGTCTCGATGATGCGCTTGTCGATCGCATTGTGCACCGATTTTACGCCGATCTCGCTGACAGCCGCCGCCTCGGCAGGCGTGTAGGCATATGATGTGCTGGTCATAATCATTCTCCTTGTGGAGAATATATAATGCAGGTGACGTCCCCCGTAAACAACCGGTGGAGCTTTTCTATCTCGCTTCTGCTATTGGTGGGCACTTTTGCAGCGGCCGTTCAGTCACGCGAAAACAGCGCCTCCGCCCAGGCAAGGTATTTGCTCGTGCCCGATCTTCACTTGGATGCCGTTGAGGATCAAGAGCCGGACAATTCAGAAGATTGGCTCTCGCTTATTATGGCAGCAGTGTGATCGCTTCTGCTCCCATCAGGCTTGGGACGTGTCCGTACACGTCAACTGCTGGCTTCGGCTGCTGCCAACACCTTACCTTCGGCCGCGGCATCTCTTTCGACTTGGATCGCCAACTGAGTAAAGTTAGCTCGGCGGTAACGTCGTTGAAACGGCGGCGAGGTCCTCTCCGTGGTGCAAATGACGCGAGACGCTCGTTGCGCAGACAAGCGGGAGCGCCATCCGGCGGTGAACCTTCTGAAGTATTCAATCTGTGAGGGTTCGTCCTCAGCGAGCACGGTTGCCGGATCCAATCACAGTTTTATATATTTGCGAAAGCAAGCTTGAGTTGAGCAGGTAGCCTCTAAGCAAATGGAAAGGCTGGAGTCTCGGTTTACGACAATTGACGGTCTGACGAGGCACAGCGCCGGCAACCGGACGAGGAATTCCCGATCATATGGCGTTTGTCTCATCCCACAGCGCCAAATGCCGTTAGCTATGTCAGAAGTCACGCAAAAGGATACTCATGATACGGGTGACAATCTTCTTTGCTATTGCGGTATGCGCTGGACCCGCGCACGCAGACCAAGTGCCCTTCTTCGCCGGACCTGATGCGCCTGACTATACGGCGAAGATGATCGAGCATGACACATATAATGACAAAGGCGGCCGACAAAGGTTGGTCCAGCACCACAACGGCTTGACGCGTGTTGAGGAAAAAAGTGAGGAGAACGACGTCGTCTATTACGGGCACTTCTTCAAGAACCTTGTTTTGAGCGCGAGCAAAGAGGATGGCGAAATTGTTCGGTTCGCGGTCAGTCAGGTAGAACCGTCTCAGGACCATCATCGCATCAGAGAGGTCAGGGAGAGCAACGATGTCGAACTCGTGGGCGGCGAGAAGTGTCGCTGGCGGGAGCTAGTCCGGCGAAGGAACGACGACAATCCCGAGTCACTTTGGTTCACTTGCCTCACTGACGACGGGATAGAGATCGCAACGAAAGTACTTTTCTCCAGTAGAGAGGTAATGTCCGAGACACGGCTCATCGAGCTCCGGCGGGAGCCTGTGCCGGATGAGGCAGTGCGACCGCCAACGCAGCTTTTTCAAGCCAGCACTTGGCTCAAGCGGTTGCCAAGCTATGACGATTACACTCCGAATGTTGGAGACTTCGAGGCAAGGCTGGTCGGCAACAGATCCCAAGAAAGATTGTTGCGTCATTACCCCTGGTGGCTCCGACAGCGTGACGGCAAGGACGGATCTATTCGGGTAACTGTTTGGAACGAACTGGAAGAGCAGGGGCTCTATTATTCCGCATCCAGCGGGGAGCGTAGGTTCGAAGCTGTCCGCTCAATGAGGAACCCAGGATCGTTCTTGAAGAGCTTTCACGATGCGTATGGCATGATGGACATGGGAAAGCGCGATCTGATCCTTGGCGAGGATTGCGCATGGTTTGACCGGACGCCGAATTCAGCCGATGCGGGCCTGAGGCAATGTCTCACTTCCGACGGCATCCCGCTATTGGACGAACATTGGTCGGGTTGGGGTGTTGGTGAAACTTTCAAGATCGTGGCCTTGACCCGCCGGCCTGTGAGCATGGACGAAATGCAGCCGCCTCGTGATTATCTCGATCCCGCAGCCTGGGGATTGGTAGTGAAATAGCAAAAGGCGGGACGTGAGTGCCAGATGAGGGCTGCGATGTCGGACCCACTCTCCACTGCTCACTCTGCATTTGATGGCGTTTTTTGGCTATCGGCTCAAGTAAAGGCCCGCAGTTCGAATACGGTCAGGCGCGAGACGGCTGGTACGACGTGTACTAAGGCACTTATTGGGACTGCCCTTGGAGCCAGGATCGATTGCATGCCTGTCGCAGCTGATACGTTAGCGATGCTCGACTTGAGCTTGTCAGCAAAACCTCAGTAATCTTGACATTGCTTCAGAAGCCATCTGAATAGAACGTTCCTATCTCGCTGACACGACGAGAGCTTTCGATACGAGTGCCCTGCTTGTTGCTGTGGCGTTCACGTTTTGGGCGAAGAAGATCGCATAATGGATCGACCGGAACACACGCCGAAGTGGGGAGTGGCGGAAAGCAGTCCGTAGGCGCGGCTTCATTCACGTTGCTTGGCTGCAGGAAGCTGCTGCGGATAGATGCCGTGCATCACAGACGAGCGCTTCGAAAGGCCGCGACGAGTTATTCGTTCCCCCAGATGTAGGTTTGACCGACACTCATTCGTCATAAAGGCGTAACCTCAATCGATCGGTCACGGAGAACGCAAATGGCCAAGGTCGCTTTCAATATCAGCATGTCGCTCGACGGCTTCATTACCGCAGGAAACCAGACCAGAGAGGAACCACTCGGCGAGAACGGCGAATTTCTTCACGAATGGTTCTTCAACGGCGGCGCAGAGGGCGATGCATATGCGCAACGCCTCACCAGCAATGTTGGCCGTGATCTGCGGGCGCAAATGCTATGACGACTCGATTCCATATTGGGACGAAAACGGACCAACAGGGTCGCTAAAGCTGCCGCTTTTCGTCGTCACCCACCGGCCGTTACTCGCCTCGCACAGCACTGGAATCTATCACGCGGTTGGGACAATTCTCGACGCGGTGAAGCAGGCGAAGTCGGCGGCCAGAGGCAAGGATGTGAGCCTCATGGGCGGAGCCGATATCTTTCGTCAAGCACTGGCCGGCGGGCTCGTCGACGAGATCGAGTTGCATATCGTGCCGGTGCTCTTTGGCGCCGGGACTCGCCTGTTTGACACGCTGCCCGAGCAAATCAAGCTTGACCCCACCAGCATGCTCGAGACGCCGCTCGCTCGGCATATCGCCTATCGTGTTGTGAATTAAGCGAACGCAATCAGCCCTGTCTGACTAGGGTCCAATCCCACAAATTTGCTATATGCCACACGGGTGAAATCGCCGGGTCAGCAGTTCGAATCCTTTCAACTATTGGAATGGCTGATCTGCGCCATGACACTGAGACGCAGAGGGTAGCCGCTTAGCTCGGCTTTAGTGCGCGGGGTCGCCCAGATCAACCCATTAAATTATTCGCCGAACAGGATTGCGCCATAGTTCGTTGCGCCATGCAGGACATGGATGATGATCACCTTCGCTTTCTCAACGCGGTAGAAGATCAGATAGTTGCCATGAACACGTCGACGGACACCATGGTGCTCGTAGCGGGGAACAAGGGGGAAACCGTTGGGGCTGTCGACGAGGTCTTCGCACTTGCTGCGGAGCTCGCGGACGAATGAAAGGGCGCGGCGTGGATTGTCCCACGCGATGTAATCGGCGATCTGCTCAAGATCGTTCTCCGCCTCTTCGGAAAATTCAAGGATCATGCCGATTTTTCGGCCTGATCAGCCATCACGCTGTACTTTGCCTCGAGCCGGTCGAAGACATCGTTCGCCGGCTTAGTCCGGCCCGCCTCGGCATCGGCAATGCCGCGCATGATGGAAGCATCCAGTGCCGCAAGCCGGGTCTCCCGGTCCTGAACAAGTCGAACACCTTCGCGGAGGACTTCGCTTTTCGAGCCATAGCGACCTGTATCGACAAGTTGCTGGATATAGGTTTCGAGCTGCTTTCCCAGGTCGGCACTAATCATTCTGGTCTCCATCGGTTTTGATGGAGACAAGATATGCCGTTTATCAACTATTATCAAGCGTGATCGTTTTCTCTCTCTTTCCGCCGGCCATTGTTACCTCGGCTATCTGGCTGAAGACACCTTCGACGATCATCTTGGCCTGGGCATTACCCAGCGGACGGAATCTTGTCGGCAGAACCATTATGGTTGTCATGAAGCACAGTCTCATCTGCGCTTGGATGTCCTTCAGATGCGACATAAAAGTAGCGCAACTGCTGGGGCGTCGGTTCGAATCCGTTCAAGGCGTCCACTTTGAACCCCCGCCCAACTCATTTCTTCGGCTTGGGTTGGTACAGCCGCCGTTTGACGTTTGAGCGCAGGGCGCTGCGGAGATCTTTGTTCACAACTGAAAGGTCGAACCATTCCGGGTCAAAGTAGCCGCCACACCACCGGATGGTTTCGGCGTATTCGGGATCTTCCCGGTCGGCGATGATCTCCAGGAACCGCTCATATCCTGACACGCCACCAACATCTTCGGGCGGTCACGCCCTTTCGCCGGCGACGCAGCTGCCGTGTTTTGGCGTAGCAGCGAGTGTCAGGAACTCCTCCACTGCGACGGTGTGCCGCCAGCCATCCCCGAAATCGTAATAGTAGCTGAAGACAGCACCTTGCTCGAAGTCAAGCAAGCGAACCTCTTCCTGATCGAAGACGCGAGGATCGTCATCAGCCGCGTCCTCCATCAGGGTCTCGACGTCACCATACCGCAGACCACCAATGCGGAACTCGTAGAGATGATAGTTCCACCAGTTGAACGCGGCCTGAATTCCGAGATGCAGATGCTCCAGGTTCCAATGGACCGGCAGGACTAAACCACGCCAGACGTCCGGCTGGATCTCGTCGATGGAAACTCTGATCTGCACAGCGTTTGCGGCTTTGAACATGGCACGAATGAACAAGGTCGGATGATCATCGCCGAGAAGGCGATGGGATTGTCATGGTATTCGAATTGGATCGTCCCGGACGGCGATCTGCCAGCTTGTGTAGCCTATGAGGCTCACTATCCCTGGGGTAACCCGAACTGGAGCATCGCGCGGCCGATACGCTATCGGAATTCTGCATCGAAATTCTTCCGCCGGAACGAGAAGAGACGTGTGCGTCTGATGCAACGACATGTCCATGTTGTCGAAATGTTACGTCCGGCATCGAGCATGGATGACGATGGCTGTGGGATTTGCGACGAATGCCTGGCGCCATGATCATCGGCGACAAAACATCGCCACCGATCCTGGCGATGTTTGAAGACGCGCTTGCCAGATTGCCCGTCGGGTATGTCCAGGGATGTTTTGGTGGTCGATCATGGGGCGTGACCGTCAAGCGGTCGGAGGATGGCAAACGAATCTGGCTCTACGGCGAGGAACGCAGCGGAACAGATGTCGTTAGTTTCAACCTCTAGCGATTGGCTGGACCGGGGCGAAACTGAAGCCGCGAAATGTCATCCGCCAAGGTGATCGCGTTCGTACTCGGTTTCGAGTGGAGCACTGACAAGGCTGCCTCTTGACCGTAACGACCAAAAAATGAGCAGGGACTTCAGTTGCATTGCAACAAGCACATGGCTGCTCTGCAATCTGAGCGCTGGCGGTTCGGGCAGTGTCTAGTATCCTTATCTCATCGAAGCGATGCACCTCCTCCCGCAAAGCTTCGTGTTTCAGGCGACCCAATCCTCCTCCCAAGGGGCGCCTGACGGAACAGCGGCTCCTCCTCCCAGCCGTTGTTCAATTCTTTCGAAAAGCCTGCCGCATCTCCTCCCGCGGCAGGCTTTTTCGTTTTCCGATACAATCAAACTTGAGTTCAGGCGTTACAGCAGGCTGCCCTGTTCCACCGGCTCTCAGGATGTCGAGACGATAGTGGATTCGTACGATTCGCGGGACGAAATGATCAGCGCGTCATCAATCCGTGACGTTCGATCGCAGCGAACGCCGGCGGAACGGATTTAGCTGCGGTGGAAATGGCGACGATCAAACTGGTGTTTCCTGACGATAGTCCATATTGAAGCGTACCGGTCTCTCGTCCTTGGGAGCCCACGGCACTCAGGGAGCTTAAACATGAAGTTCGGACAATTCTGCGGTCTTATCGCCGACGAAATGGACCTTCAGCATAGCGACTTCCTGTTTGCTGCAGAAATCCTTTTCGCTCCGGATCCGGCCGGGTCGGCCATGGAAACTGTTCCGTCGCTGCCGGATCGTCCGGTATCGGCCAAAGACGCCGCGTTGCTGATCTGCCTCGTCGTGGCCATGGATCAAGGGCATGTCGATCCCTCGCAGTGTGCCGAGGCCGCTGACGATATCGCTGCTATGAAGCAAAACCTTCCAGCCTTGATTGGAGCCGTTGAGAAAGGTGAGCATGCAGTACTGGATGTCAGCGGCCGCTTCGAGGCCAAAGTCACTGTCCCTCAATTTTTGACGGCGAAGATTGCGTCGCTGATCCGGGGTGGGGTGGTTGCTCACCTCAGATCAATTTAACGGCGAACATCATGGGGCCGCCCGCGGGTTCCGACAAATTCCAGGCCCGCGCATTTCTGCCCGGCCGAGAGCCGTATCCTGTCCGCGATCCAGCGCCGCATGTTGTCGGATGCAGCCTACTCGTTGTCGCCGCGCTTCGAATGAGGCGTGGAAAGAGCTTTGGCAAGATGATGAACCGGCGGCAAGATGCACACTCTTTTGAAGCCATTGATCCTGCTCTCAGCAGGCTGCATTAAAATAGGGGAGGGGAGATACTGCGGCCAGGCGCCACCCGGACAAGTTTGGAAGCTGTTTCGATACCTGGCGAATGTTCAGCAAGATGATTCTGAACAGGCGTTCGGCCTTGAATGCTCGCTGGCTCCGCCTCGACAGTACGCTCCAACGACAGTGCTGGGATCCGGGAGGCTTGAACCGTCTTTGAGTCGGACGCGAACTTCTGACCACGAAACACCCTGGCGCAGGTAGAGCTGCTCCAGGATTCTGGTCGGAAACTAGACAGCAGGTTTCGGGCGTGTGGAGGGCTTTGCCTTCTTTGGTGCGCTTATTCCAAGTTCCCGGTTCAGCTTTTTCAGCGCCACCTTGCGCGTTCGCCTGATGCCCTCTGCCTTTTCGCGGGCACGCTTCTCGGAGGGCTTCTCATAATGTTCCCGCAGCCGCATCTCCCGAAACACGCCTTCCTGCTGCAACTTCTTCTTCAGAAAGCGCAAAGCCTGATCTACATTGTTATCACGCACCAGAACCTGCACGCCGTGCTCCTATAAGTCCGCCACCGGCCATTCATATGCGGACCACCGGCTTCTTACAATATGGACGCCTGAGCGGGAATATAAATAGATGAGCAGGGTCGCTACCGTACCGAGCACGGGGTACGCTTCAGCGCTGGCGAAGGCGATCAATTGCGCCGCGCCATGGCAAGGTTCAGACATACCGGCGGGGTCAGTAGTTCTGCACGAAGCCTGGCGATCTCCAGATCGGTCTTGTAGAAGCTGTTTGTCAGCTTGTTGGAAAGTTCCGGCGATCTGGATTTCCCATGATCGCAGGGGCCATCGCCTGTGACCCATACGGTTGCTGTCAAGAAACTCCAGGAGCTCATTCACTTGCTAGCGCGTGAAGCCGCCCCGGTAGTCACCGTCGTCAATGTAGCGGTGGAGGGGCCAACTAGGACTAACTTGGAGATCATCCCGGACGCTTTCTCGGACGCAAAAACGCCCATCATCGCACCGACGGAATGACCGACGAATATGGCATTCCCGATTCCTAGTTCTTGACCGATCTCCACGATGTCCGAAACCTAGCCATGAGCATGGCGTATTTTCCGAAGTCGTAAGCGGCCAGATCCGAGCCGCCGGCGCCCACATGGTCGAAGCTTACCACACGAAATTGATCCCGGAACTGAGGGACCACGTGCCGCCATTGTTCTGATCACAGCCAAAGCCGTGAGCGAAAACCATGGTCGGAGGGCCGTTTCCGGTGATATTTACGTTGTTGCGGCTCATGACAGACATCATGCGGTCGCCTTATTGCCCTGCAGGCAAAAGGCGGGCATCGTTGAACGTCCGTGTCTGTGGGTGCTAATCGCTTACACGGTCGTACGGACATAGCGCTAGCAGGCGAGGGGTCAAGCAGGCGGGGTCCCCGAGCGATTAATCCTTCTCGTATAGCGGTCGAGGAATGAGACGAAGTTTACGAATTGAGAGCACGAACCGCCTCTACGAGACGATGAAGATTAGTGGGTTTGCCCACGTTTGTTACACCGGCCAGAACGTCATAATGGGCGAGCTCAGTTGCCGCAGTCGCACTGGCGAGCACGAAGGGAATGCCGAGCGACTGCAGCTTGAGAGCTACTGGCGTCACTTTTTCTCGGCCCAGGTTAAAGTCAAGGACCGCAGCATAAGGCCTCTCCTCTTCCAGCAGCTCCAGGGCGTCCCTAACTGAGCTAGCGGGGCCCTGCACGTGGAACCCTCCAGCCGTCAACGCCTGCTCCAGTTCCATGGCGATAAACACTTCGTCTTCAACGACGAGAACGAGGCTTCTGCGTTCGACGTCGTCCGTTGTGACTTCGCTCATCTAACCGCTATCCTGATAGAGGCGGCCAAACCGCTGCGATCGTAGTTCAGTTCCACGGCGCCGCCGGCTTGAGCAGACGTCGCCTTAATCAGGCTCGTGCCATACCCCTGTCGGGAAGGCTCTTGAACTGTCGGCCCGTCTATCTCGCGCCAAAGACAAACGACATAGTCCCGGCCTTTGGGCCCCGGCTCAACGCCCCATGAGATTTCAATCGAGCCCTCGGGGACCGACAACGCGCCATACTTGATGGCGTTGGTGGTAAGCTCGTGAAAGATCATGCTGGCAGGCAGGACCCTGGACGCAGAAAGCTGAACCGACGGGCCGGAACATCGTATGCGATCTAGGCCCAGCTCGCTGGCAGACTGCTTCACCAACGTTTCGAAATCAGCAGTTTCGTCGGTCGCCGCCAGTTCCTGCGCGCGAAATGTGGCTTCCAACCGCCCGAGCAAAGCTTGCCGGTACTCCAAGGCCGTCACGTCGTCTACGTCCGTTTGCATCGCGATCGCACGAACAACCGAAAAGAGGTTCTTCATCCGATGGCGTGTCTCGGAAACGATGAATTCCATCTCCGCGGTCTCGCGTTGACGTTCCGTCACGTCGTGGAAGAGGACAAGGATGTTCGAACTGTTATCGTCGGGATGGATCAACCTGCGAGCATCGACCAGGAACGTGCGCGCACCAAGTCCAGGAAAGTCATGCGTCACCTCGAAGCCGATCACGGCGGCGGCTTTTGGGATGACCGCCGCGATCAGGTGCCGAAGTTCGGCAATATCCCACTGGCCGTCGCCGAGGCTGAAGAAATTCTGTTCGAGGATGTCGTCACGCTGGACGTTAAACGTCTTGACGAAAGCATTATTGGCGGTCGTCACGGATAGGTTCTGATCGAGGACCACAATAGGCTGCGTCATCGTGTCGACGACACCTTGAGCCTGAACATGGCCGCTTCTGAGCAGGCGGTAGAGATCTTCCAGCATCATATGTTCAAAAGTTCCTAAAAAGACAGAGGCTGCTGGTTCAAAGCTGCAGAAGGGGCCGCTTATGGAGTCCGATCGACATATAGGAGCGGCGGGAGGTTAGGAAAGCGCGCCATACATCTTTTTGAAATGCCACGCGTAATGCATCATCGATCGGTCAACGGTTTCTTTGCAAAAGCGTCCGCGTTAGCGCGCGGCCGGCAAAACCGGGACTTCTGTTATCGCAGCAAAGCGACATCCACATCCTGGTGACAGATCTTAGATTAACTGGCACTTGGAGCGGGGAGTTTTTCGGAGCCGTCAGGCACAGCGTGGGAGATTCCCTTTTGCAATCGCTTATAGTCGGGGGCGTGGAGGGCTCCGTTCATCGCAACCGCGTTGATTACCGAGCCATGGCGTTGCTGCACTCAAGCGGGCTAAGGATAGTCCACTGAGGTTCACGAGCCGCGGGGTTAGCGGCCCGCGGTTTCTGCTTGGTCGCAACCAGAAGAGGAAGTTATGCGTCTTTGAAAACTGAGCGTTGACATGGTAGCCGAAGTCCCCTATAGATGCGCCATCGATCTTTTGCTTGCCGAGCTTTGTCTACCGCGCGATTGGCACCGCGCTTTAAGCGAACTTCCCTTTCAAAAATAGTCGGTTTCCATCTGCGCAGCATCAGCTTCGCGGTCCCTCACTCTATGCTTTGAAAGGGTTCATCATGACCACTGGCACAGTAAAATGGTTCAATTCGACCAAAGGCTTCGGCTTCATCCAGCCTGATAACGGCGGCGCTGATGCCTTCGTCCATATCTCTGCCGTCGAACGCGCCGGAATGCGCGAAATCGTCGAAGGTCAGAAGATTGGCTATGATCTCGAGCGCGACATGAAGTCGGGCAAGATGTCGGCCTGCAATCTGCAGTCCGCTTAATCGATATCTGCTTTCCCTTTGACCACGGATGTACTGGCACTGCCGGAAGCACGCTATCAGTTCGAGGCCAGGCAGTAAGCCTGGCCTTTTTCGTTTCGGCTTCCTAGCCAACACGGAGTTACCCCAATGACAGAGACATATAGTAAATCCCGCCAGCAGGCCGAGGTCGCATTCGGCAATCTCCAGACGGAGTTTTTCGCCAAGAACGGCGCGGTGGAAGAGCTCGAATCGGCCGCCCAGGCGCGCGATGCCAAGACTTTCAGGCTGCGCGAGGCGCGTCTCGCCAAGGAGCAAGCCGACCGTGCGTTCGCAACATCCGCGCTGCTTGCCAAGCGCGCCAAGGCCAGCCGATCATCCCCTTCAAACACCAGCAGGATGTAGACTTGAAAAACGCCAGAAACAACGAACTCGCTGACCGTCGCTCCGCTGCCACGGACGCCAAGGCATCTCTTCTCACTGCTTACCGAGCTGCGAAGGCAGCCGCCGAGCCATCACAACTCGCCAGACAAGCGGAACGCATCTCGCTAGTAGAAGCTCGCGAAGCTCGCCGTGTGGAACGGGAACGTCTGAAGCTCGAGGAGCGCGCCCGGCTTGAAGCCCTTGCGGCTCAAAAGCAGGCAGCCATTGAGGCTGAAGCGGTTGCCGAAATAGAGGCGCGCAAGTCGGCCGAAAATGCCCGAATATCGCGGGTCATTGAAGACGAGGCAGCCCGCAAGGCGGAGCGGGATCGACGTTACGCCAACCGCAAGGCTAGGCGGGCTTAGCCTCCAGGCGCCACTTCCACGGATGTGTTTATATGCTCGATCACGGGCAGGATGCGCCCATGCTGAAGATTACTCACACTGCGGAGCTTCCATGCCAACGGATACGAATGAACTACAGGCAATCAACACGTCCTGGCAGATTGCGATCCAGGAAATCCTGCGCATGATCATACGCGACATGTATCATGCCGGCGGCGAGGCAGCGTTCAATGGCCACATCAAGCGGATCGAAGAAGCAGCGGTCGATAGCATCTATACGGATCTAAGGCTCCGGGGCACGGATGAATGGACGGAGGTGCTGGTCAAGGAACGAGCCAGCAATTTCGTGACGACGCTTCTGACGTCCTTCACTTATGACCGCGCCTGATCAGGGACGCGTCCTCGCGGGTGCTGAGAAGAGAAAGTTTTGCGCGGCTCGCTGCCTCCTCATCTGAGCATGTCGTCATCAACGCCGCTACTCCGACAGAGCATTGAGGCGAATGACGACCGCCGAGTCATATGGCTCGATTAGGCGACCACGTGAGCGAGATCGACGGCTGATAGTTTACCAGGCATCTGGATATCGGTAACAGAAGATGGATCGTCTATTCTGTGACGACGCCGAGGGCCGCGTCGGCCGCTCCAGCTTTCAATACCCGGAAACCGGCATTGCAGCGCTTCGATGAGGGTGAGCCGAATAAGCGGCTCGTCTTCAACACGAGAACACAATGAGGAACAATGCGGTTACCGCGCCATCTCCCAACCCTAATGCGAGGGGCGGCCACACGAATGCGCGCCCTAAACCCACCCTGATGCTGTCTGAAGGTTCAGTAGACGGCCATCAATAAAGCATGCCTGGCTTCAGCGCTGGAAAGACGACCTTCAGCCGCGGCAGAACATTTCTCCAGCGCTTCTTCCCAAGCGGGCCCTGACCTGCGCGCGTGCCGCAACCATGTCCGCGCCTGCGCCGGCGTCTCCATCGTGATCTGCAACCCATCTTCCTTGAGCCGCACCGGCTCCTGCCACTGGTCTATCAACCTTCTCTCCCTGATTAAATCAGGGAGAAATAATCCGTGAGAATGTGGTGCAAATGGGGCGGTAAGTTCAGGCAGCTATCCGACGAGCGGCTTTATGGATGGCCTTGGCGTCGTCACCATGCTCGGCGACAATCGCTTTCGCGTCCTCCAATGCAATCCGGTATTTCTTCGCAACTGAAACGGCGCTTAGAGGCGCGCCAGCGCCTTTGTCGTTGGTCATGATCGATCCTTTGAAAAATTTGCGAGCCGGGCCGCTATGGGTGGCCCATCCTAGTAGATATATGGTGCTCCGAGGGAGGAATTGCCACACCCTGGTGGACCGCCTCGACCCGCCGGTGCACATTTCACCGCCTTCACGCAATTTGATTTCGACGGAGCCAACCTTTTTGACCGCTTGACCGGCGTATCTTGCAGAGAAAACGCGAGCTCCCATTTTCAGATCCGGCGCCTCGATATGGAGAACCGAGATGGAACAGGTGGCCGATGGAGATCATTCCGCCCGCTCGCGATGACGCCGGATCTGCAATGTGGCTGTGCCCATCATGTTACGCCCGGTCAACGAAGGCTGGAAAATTTAGGATACCGAGACGTTCTCTGCCTTCGATTTTCCGGTCTTGCGGTCCTGTCCGATCTCGAAGCTGACTTTGTCTCCTTCGCGGAGCGAACCGCCGCGTTGCAAAGCGGACACGTGAACAAATACGTCTTGTCCGCCATTGTCAGGCGTTATGAAACCGAAGCCCTTGTCGTCGTTGAAGAATTTAACCGTACCTGTTGGCATGAGATATTCCTGTGTTTGTCCAATTTGCGAAGCGCAGGCTACAGCGCCGTCGCTCATCTATCAACGGGTAGCGCCAATTTGCTTTTATGAGTGGGCTTCGGTAGCGCACAAAATCTCGGACACGGACTACATCGCCATCGGCCGGCGCAAATCTCGCCTTCGGAGGCGGGGTGATATCGCGCGACATCCGGTATCTATCTGCAGCCGACGCTGCTTCCCGAAGCGACCAACGAGGTGCGATTTCGCGCGAAGAAATCTTCGGCCCCGTCGCATTCGTCTGCGCGCGATGGCTGCCGTCTTGAACAGGCACTCATTGCTGCGGTCGTTGGCCTCGCGCGTTTCCGGACTACTGACTGAGTAGAGCAGCGAACGTCATCTGTCGCTATTCTCGTATCTCGATAACCTTGACCGACACGCCCAAATCCACGAAATCGTCCGGCATTCCCGTATATCCGCCGGTAACAGGCATGATCTGTGCATTGTTGCGGGCAAACGCCACGGGAATAAGGCAGGCTTCTCCCACTCGACGGTGGGTGGGATCAAACGCGATCCAACCGGCTCCCGGAAGATAGACTTCGGCCCAGGCATGTGTCGATCCGCCGTCGTCGACAGATGCCCGCGGGTCGTAGATGTAACCGGAGACAGCCCGCGCGCCAAACCCCAGGCAACGAACAGCTTCAATGAAAAGCGCTGCGATATCCCTGCATGAGCCACTGGCCTGCTCCAGTGTTTGTTGCGGCGACTGTGTGCCTTCCTCGTCTCGAATGCGATAGCTGACATTTGTCAGAATGCCGGCATTTATGTCCTTCAGGAGCGAAAGCGTGTCGGTCGGGTGGCTGCCCACGAAGGCTCGGGCCCAATCTGCCACACGGTTACCAGGCGAGGTCGCGGCAGCAAACGCGCCGAGATCGGTCTTGTCTTCGGTCGAGTAGGTGAAAGGGTAGGAATGCGCCGAGATGTCTATATTGAAGACCGGCCACGGGTGGGCGGTCTGCTCGACAACGGCAGCACTGGAGATCGTCAGTTCGGAGGTCCGCTCAGAAAACGTCACCGTCGCGATCGTGTTGCCGAAAACGTCCTGCGACCAGGCAATCGACCCGTTCGCGGAACAGTCAATGTTGAAAGACAAGATCCGGAGCTGCTCGTCGGTCCGGGGCGACAGGATCAGGCGGTGCGCAAGCAGCCCGACGGGTCGCAAGTAACGATAGGTCGTTTGATGCTTGATCTGAAGTTTCATGATGATTTCCCGGCCGTCAGATTTTCAGTCTATCTCAGACGTGGCCAGCGGAGCGCGCTCGCGAAGTGTTCATGCCCTAGGAACTCCATTGCGGCGACGAGACTTCTTCTCGATGTTCGGATTCAATGAGGAGCTTGAAGCATGTCATTAGGGGCTTGGTAGCGTATGGTTTCCTGACAAATCTGAAGCGGTGCGGCAGCAACGACTGTCGCAGGTTTACGACCCCGGACGTCATTACAATCGCTAGCTTTGGCCATCTTGCATGAATGCGCACTGCGAGTTGGACACCATCTATTGGGCCTTTCATATTAACGGAGGTGAACACGAGACTTATGTCGTCCCGCTTTTCCAGGATCTCCAACGCATCTGCGCCATTGGCCGCCTCGGCTGTCCCGTAGCCAGATCCTTTGCACGCAACGACCGCTTCCGCGCGGAGGATCCTGTTCTCTTCTACAATCAGGATCACGTGTTTTTGAGCATGGCCGTCTGACAACTTGATTGCCCAGCAAAAAGTTTAGCGATGTGAACCATCAAATCATTAATGCTGCGGCGCAGCAACAAGTTATTGGCAAAGGGGGCCGGAGGCTGTCAATGAGGTCCGTGGGCCATCAAGAAACTGGAGCTTCGCCAACGAGCATGGCGAGCGGCGCGAGTGCCCCGAGAGCGATCAGCTCGAAGTGCACCATGGCCGGCCACTTTCTCAGGGATTCTTAGCATATGTGGTTGGCCGATCAGCCCATTTGACAGGTGCCAGTTGGTTCTCGTAGGCAGCAACCTCGGCCCGACATCACTCGCGCGCCTGACGGAACGTCACGACGGAGAGGGTTCTACGCGCCTCATTGCAGATTTCGATGTAGTAGCTGGAAATATCCCGCCCTTGGTTGGCAGCCCTGCTCATAAATTCTTGAGCAATCAACAGGGCTTCCGCGCGAGCATCGTCTAAAGAATGGTAATATGCTTTCGCAAAATCATTCACCCTGCCGGAAGGCGTTATGAGGTTGAAGACATAGCCGGCGACGGTGCTCATTCATGAAAACCTACGCTGTTTCTTCACTTATTGAAAGCAGAGGTCAGTCAAGCTTTCGCAAACTATTGATTCAAGCCCCCATCGCCGGAACCGCCTCTGCGGCGGTTTGGCCGTTGGCCTATTCGTCATGCCATGATCACATCAAGATTGCTTAACGAGCAATGAATCTCTCGTCGCCAGTGGGTGCGTCACGGAGTATAGTGACGGGATGGGCAACTATGAGACCCCAGCCGAGATGGTAGCACGGCACGTATCGGAGGGCGAGAAGCATCTCGCTCACCAGACAGCTTTGATTGAGCGGTTACGCCGGATGGGCTTACCAACCGAGGAGGCTCAAGCTTTGTTGGAGCGCTTCTATCTATTGCAGGCCCAACACGAAGAGCATCGGCAAAGGATTTCAGAGGAATGCGAGTTTGGCCTGAGGGACAGGCAAGGCAATCTCCTCCCACGGCGGCGGCAGCGACAGAAGCGTTGAAGACGCTCGTTGCGGAGAACCAACCTTCGTCGGACAGGGCCTGATGTGCCAACGACGCCAGACCATGCACAACGACATGCCGGAATGGGTGGATTCGTCACGCAACGCGTTGCTGACAAAGCCCCACGGCGTCGATGGACTCAACGGGCGCTGGAGGCGGTCCGATAAGCGCCTTCCTCGCTGAAACGGCCCGCGGACGTCGGGACTTTTCGATGGTGGCTCCGGTTCACTGCTTGTTGCGGCCCACTCAGTCGTCGCCGACTTTGGTCTTCGCAGTCCAGGGATATACGGTTGCTGCATTCCCTTTTACAATTGACAGGTCCGAGTCTGCTTCAGCTTGAAGTGGCCGAGCTTTGGCAAGAGCTTTGCGGAGCGCCTGACCTTCAGGGTGGTCGCCGGCGACCTGGAGGAAGCTGACTACTGACCATTTCGTCTCGGCTCCGCCGGAAGCCGCGTTCGCTTGGTGGATTACGGTAGGCTCAGCCGTCTCATTTTCGTACTCGAGATACCACTTGTCTCCGTTCGCGCTTGCAGAAAATTCCAGTAATTCTTTTGACATTCCGCCTCCTTTGCCCTTTCAAACCCATCCAGCCATTCGATTGAGTTCAGCCGTCACGGCTACGATATCGAACGGCTTCGCGAAAAATTTCGCCCCGGTCGGGCGAGCCGTCGCCATGTGAACAACTGCTGCGGCGTCAACCCATGCCGCCGCGCCACAGATCAAGCCGTGACGCCGGGCTCGCAACTCTCCGCAATAATCTGCGCCTTCTGATCGTCGCTCCATCCGCGACGACGGCCATTGCCTGTGAACACCTCAAACCGGCGTATCAGCTCATCCTTGGATTTAAGCTAGGTTCTGAAATCGACATATGTCCAATCCCTCCATCGAGGTTGAACATCAATGATCAAGCGATGATCTGGAAGGTAGAATGGACAGCTTACCAGTTATCGGCAAACATATCAAAAAAGAAAGCCCGGCTCGGTGGCTGGGCTCTACGACTTCGGAGCTGTTGGTCGGCGCTTTAGGCGGAGTCGGCAATTTTGCTTGCTTTCGGAAGCGAGTTGATCCGCATTTTGTGAGGCGTGCGGTTACGTTGATCCTGGAAGTATTTCAACGCGGCCTCCTCTACCGCCTCGACGGGCGGCCAGGTTCGGGGAGATAAGCGCTTGTTAGAAACTCGCGCTTTGATCAAGAGCCTTGGTATAGGCATCGATCATTGCGGTTATGACTTGCTTAGGTTCAACCGATCCAAGCGGGTATGTGCACTCAGGGATTCCTAGAGACCCGGTGTCACCCGGTTTGTCCCAGTCTATCTTCAGTTTAATACTGGAACCGGATATCGAAAGTTTCCCCGAAATAGACTTACTGCCGACGACCTTCTCCATCAGAAGATTGGCGGCCGGTGGGCCTACAACCGGCGGTCTATCTAGCTTAATTCGAGAGATACGAGCCTCATCTAGTTTGGCGGTTGCAGCGGCAAGCTCTTTTGCCAATGTTGAAATGAACCTTTCGAACTGGCCGCGATCCGCGTCTTGTTTTCTCAATACTTCTTCATTTGCCGCGCTCGACTTAGCGCTAGCCGCTTCGACGCGCTCGTTTGCTTGACGTGCTCTTGCAAGAGCCCTGTCAAAATCATCACTGCTCATCAAATTCCTCCTATGTCTGCAACTGCCGGAGTACACGCGCTGGCGGCGCCTTTCGAGGGAGACTGCATGCCACCATGGATAGGCGAAAGATCCGGCATCGTCTACGGGGAATGTCTCGCCAATGTCAGCAGGTGAGCGACAACATTTCCGGAAACTGAGATCTCGAGCCAGGTCATTCCTTTCACTTCCGCATCATCGGCCCGATGATCGCTATTCCGCTCTTTGTGCACAGGAACGACAGCCTGGAACCTCTTTCCTATCGCTGACCGTAATCTGGTGATGGATCGACCGAACGACGGTGCACGGGCGAGGCCCTGGCGAGCTGTTACCCGTCCAATCGGCCATAGCATTACGGCAACGGCATCCTGGACCGGACTCAGCGAATTCCGAGACCTGGAGCACCGATCCGCCGCTGCTTGCGATCTGTGACTAGTACCAGATCGATGACATCGTCGATTTCAAATCGTTGCGTGGCTTCGCCGATCACCGCAAGACCCTGGCCGTCCAAACGGACCCGGGATCGGTATAAGGCCGGAAGCGCAAGTATCAGCATGATGAAGCCGAAGCTTGCCCCTCCCGTTGAGGTAAGGGCATCACCGATCGTCAAACCGTCGCGTTCGCGTGCGGTCTCCGCACGCCTGACCAGCGCCGCCGAGGCGATGCCGCGGGCTTTGCTTCCGTCGCCATTTTCCTGGGCCACGATCAAGCTTCGCCTTCCTCGTCGGCCTCATTTTGGAAAAGTCGCACGAGTGTGGAGCAGTTCGGATCGCGTCCGTCCAGGAGCTGCACAGGTGAGGTCCAGCCGACGGCAACGCCGACAGCGGTGGCGACCGCCCAGCCCGGTTCCTCGCTAGCGCGTTGCAGAAGCCGCGGCCCATGTGATGCGATACACTGCTGTGACTGCTGGATCTGCTCGACAGGTGCGTTCGCGCCGTCAAAGCGCTCGCGCATCTCCGCCTGAAGCGGACCAACAACAAATAGGGCGAATAGCCAGGCTGCGACGTCCGAAATCATATATCCCTCAAGTTACGGCAAAGTGTCGAAATTGGTCCGACATCGCGAATGTACAGAAGAATTCGCCAGAGGGGCCCGGACCAGCGGGTAGTATCTACCTGGGGTTGGATACGCGCGCGTTCAAGGGAGATTTACGTTGCCGTCGAACGTGCTGATGTTGATTGCCGCTGTATGGATGCATTCGCCGGCTATGATAAGGCACGGCAATGATCCCCTTACCCAAATACGCGAACTCTGCATTTCCGCGGCACCTGCGAGCAACTGGCCATCGCATATCAGCGCCGCAAGCGGGCTCGTGTGCAGTGGCTCGAATGTCTACGTTGATGCTGATGACGGGCGTCATTTGAGTGTTTTTTCCACCACTGCAGGTGAGCCCGGGGCGCCTGATCCAGCTCTTCGACGATGTGCTTTGCGAAATCGAGACAGAGCGCAAGCGGCAGGACCACACAGAGAATAGAGCTGCGTTCGACAAGCTTGCCCCCGTCGCCTCCTGCGGATATCGACCGGCGTCGGGTGCGTATCGGTCTTATGCTCTGGAAAGGCGGCGGGCATCAGATGTCCACTGGCCAGATTGCTGAAGCATCGCGGCCGCGGCATCACGATCAACGGCTTTTGAATAGAGATAACCCTGACCGAGTTCACATCCGAGCCGCAGTAGTTGATCCGCTTGCGCTTTGGTTTCTATCCCTTCGGCGACAACCCGGATGCCCAATCGCTTCGCCATCCCCAGCAATCCTTCGACGATTATGCTGCCGGCATCGTCCGGTACGAGCCGGTCGACGAAGGACTTGTCGATTTTCAGGACGTCGATGGGTATGGTCAGCAGATGGGTGAGGGAAGCAAAGCCGGTCCCGAAATCATCAAGGGCAACGAGCAGCCCGTTTGATCTTAGCGTTTTGATCTCATCGGCCACGACATGGTCGCGTTGGCCGAGATATACCGATTCCGTTATCTCCAGGACGACATGCTGCAAGGGAACGTCCGCCTTCGCGAACACGTCGAACAGGCGTTCCTGTAGGTTGCTCGCGCGGAAATCGGCCGCCGATAGATTGATGCCGACATGCTGGAGCGGCAGGCCCCGGTCGAGCCAGCGCCGAATATCCTGCGCAACGCGAGACAACATGAGCTGCGTCATTTGCGTCGCAACATGAGCGTCCTTGGTCGCCTCATGGAAGTTTGCAGCAGCAATGACCTCCCCGGAAGGCGTCGTCATCCGGCAAAGCGCTTCGAAACCGACAATCTCACGGGTATCGAGGCGCACGATGGGTTGGTAATGGGCGTCAAGGCGATCTTCGCTCAAAGCGATGCCCACATCGCGAATGGCGCGGAAACGGCGGGTGAAGGCAGTTCCCATACCGTCGTGGTATTCAACGTATTCGCCGCGCTTGCGCTCTTTTGCATGATACAAGGCGATATCGGCATTATGCCTGGTCTGCTCAGCTGTCTCGCCACCTCCCGCCATCGCCCCGCCGATCGTTGCGGCGGGAAAAACGACATGGCCGTCGCAGCGGGTCGCCGGCGACAGTGCCTGGAGGATTCTGCCTGCTTCATCCTCCAAGTCGAGATCTTCCCGGTCGACGATGATTGCGAACTCGTCACCGCCAAGCCGAAACACACGTTTCGATCCAACGATGGCTCGATGCGATTTGCAACGACCTGAATGAGAGCGTCGCCGGCGGCATGGCCAAACGTGTCGTTGACCAGCTTCAGGTTATCGATGTCTGTCAGCAGCACGCCCCATCGGGACTGCCCTTGAGCATGCTGCTCCGCCAGGACCTTGTTGAACCTCGCCCGGTTGGACAAGCCCGTCAAAGCATCGGTGTAGGTCAGGCGCTGGCGCTCCATCACCCGCTCGTTCCGTTCCATCGCGATCGCGCACAAATGTGTGCACGCGTCGACAATCTTCTGCTCGAGTTCGCTTGGCCCTCGCTGCTCTCGATAATAAAAGGCGAACGTGGCGGCTACCCGCCCGGCGCTGAGAATTGGTTTTGACCAGCAAGCCTTGTAGCCCAGGGGCGCGATCAAGCCCTTGAACGTCTGCCATCGGGGGGTCTGATGCGATGTTGGTCACAACAACCTCCGACCCCAGATAGGCAGCGGTACCACACGAGCCGGCAAGGGGGCCGATTTCCATATCGTCTAGAGCGGCCAGATAACCGGGATCCAGGGAAGGCCCTGCGAGCGGATGAAGGCGGTCGCCGTCAAGCAACATGACGGAGCAGGTCACGCCAGGAACCGCGCCTTCGACCTCAAGACAAAGACGCTCTACCGTCGACACCAACGACTCGCCCTTGGCGATCATTTCAAGAATACGGTTCTGTAGTTCAAGGATCATGTGAGGGCTCTGGCTGGGAGTAATGGAGTTGTAGCGTGACAACCTTGAGATGCGATTGAAGGATTAGCTAAAAGTGGATGTTTTCGCCGCAATGGAGGGCGGCGAAGGGAACTGGAACCCGGGGCCGCCGGGTCCACGCCATGGACAATTTGCTGACGCAACGAGTTCAGTGGCGAAGCGCAGGCCTGAACCAGAAGGTCATTTTCCAGCTTCGGAGGCGGACGCGGCCATTGACGGGCACGTTCATTGCTTCCGATTTCGGGACGCCCATAGCGTCGTTCGTGTCAATCTACGTTTGTGCGAACAAGGACCACGGACACGCCTTTGCCCGGTGCTTTCTGGGATGCCAGAACGCCCATCATCGCGCTGACGGAATGGCCGACGACGAAAGCTGCGTCTTTTCCTGGCTTTAATTTCAACGATCTCGGAGGCATGCCCATCGAGCGTCGAGTTTCCCTAGATCGTGGCGGTCAGATCAGAGCCGCCGGCGCCTACATGTTCGAGGATAACGACTCAATGTGATCCTGGAATTCAGTGCTACATAGCGCCACATGTTCTGATTACAGCCCCTAACCTGCGCGACGATAATCAAACGCCCTGGTAATTTTGATAGTCGAGGGCTTTGCCACATCGAAATGGGGCGCTTCCAACATCATGTCGGAGCGCCCCATGACCCGGTTGACCTTAAATGTTGCGGCGGAATCGGTCATCCAGCATGCAAAATCCATCGGATTCTGCATCCGCACGCAAGCCGCGAATACATCCTCAGACGTTTTCCACAGCGAAGACAAAAGTAAGCTGAGGTTGTTTGACAATCATGACGCAAGCCCGAATGCTGAAATTTGTTCGCTAGAAGAGCAAAGAAGGACGTCAGGCACGCATGCGCCCGCGCGAATAGGCTGAGTTCAAGATGTCACTCACTTCGCGCGCAAATTCTTCCTCCATACCCATGGCGACACTGGCGCCAACGCTCACGGCCACGCCGGTAAAGATGTCGAACACTGTCCAGGTGTGATCGGGCTCCTGGCGCATCCGATAGCGTTTGAAATTCGAATACCCGTTCATGCAAACAGCCCGCGTCGTTCAGTGTAAAAGCTGGAGCGCCTTTTTTAGAAATCAATGCTGCCGATGGTCGTCTGCGCCATGCATGACCGGCCGATTTCAGCTGTCGCTGTTACGCGAGACAGTGGAATGCCGCTTTATGCGATCTCGTAGAAAAAATCGCAAATCAAGTCAGCGATGATGCTTGCCTGGGCGTCGCTCATATAAGCTGCTGTCTCAACCGCCACGGCTTCGACATCACCATGATCGACCGCGATCAGATCGAGCAGCCTGGTGAACTTTATCGTCAGTTCCAGATCGCTGGCAAATTCTTCGATGGTGACGGCCAGCAAGCTCCTTGTCGCTTCGATCAATCGCGACTGGATCGTGTCGGGCGAGGTCGACAGAGCTCTAACGGCTTCAAAGACGTGAGCTCTTGTCTTCGGGTATCTTACGTCCATTCAGTTCTCTTTTCTTGTGAAGCTATCGCCAACGCAGTTGGTTGCTGAGATGGACGAACGGGCGGACTGCCGCCAATGAAGCAGACTGTCATCGACACTCCGTATCACCAACCATTCGCCTTTGCTCGTTTATTCCAGCTGCCGCGTCAGCGGCTCCAACCCAGGAGCAAAGGACACTTACCACGTGTCGGTAAGAGAGGCCTGCCGCTCGCGTGCAGCAGGCTCTTCCTATGAGGCACCCGAACATTATCATGGGCGACATTTTCCGAATCTCGACCAAGCCCTTCGCGCCGAGCTTGGTCAACTGGATAAACCGAAGCCGTCCGAAGGCGTCTCAGTGCGCCGCTATTGTCACACAATTTGTGTTCCGATCTGCGGTCGACGCGCGGTTCTGGCCCCGACAGAAGGCGCGTCAGAGGTGACGCCATGAACGATTCCAACGACAGAACCAAAGACGACGAACAGCAGAAGAGGCCGCCGCCTCCCAAAGAGATCAAGTTTCGATCCCTGGGAAGAAGAATACCGCAGGGTCTACCGAGACGACAAAACCTTTGAATTTTGACCGCGCGAACCGATGATATAAGGTGGTCGTCGATCGTAAAAGCCACTTTTTTTGCTTACTCGATCTCATAAACCGACGCCTCATCAGCGGAATCCCGCAGCCCCTTAAATGACGCACGCCAGCTTGCCGTCATGCGTCTAGGCTCGATATTCGATCTCAGCGACAGGTTCGGCTGCAGCCAGACGCCATTATTGCGCCGGGCGGCATATTTGAGCGGTGGCCGATTTGGAAACGGGTGTAAGATGCTTTCATGGGCATCTATGAGACCCCGGTAGAGATGGTATGGAGGCACGTAGTTGAGGGCGAGAAGCATCTTGCTGCTCAAATGATGCTGATAGAACGACTACGCGGCAAAGCACTACCAACCGAAGGCGCTCACGCTTTGCTGGAAAGTTTCTACGTTTCGCAGGCGCAGCACGAGGAGCATCTGCGAAGACTAATGCGGGAGCAGACACTTAGCCTTCGGGACGAGCAACGCAACCTCCTCCCCCGGCGGTGGTGATAGAGGCCTAATGCTGCACAACTGAGGTCCTTGCCCGACTGCATGACGCCCGTCATTGCGACCAAATCGTGTCGACCCACTCAGCGCCCCTGCCGCGTATGATCGTAGAATGCCAAGTCCTGCCTATAGAGACCGGATCGTATCGACGAGACGCTGAAGATCTGTTGGCTTACCGAGATTCAACGCGTCGGCAAAGAGGTAGGTCGAAGCCAACTGGGCTTTGTCGTACCCTGTAGCGAGGACATACGGCACTCCCAGCGTCTTTAGATGGAGAGCTACCGGTGCAGCACTTTCATGGCCCAGATTGACATCTAGCACCGCTGCATCCGGCTGTTCACTGTTGATCAAAGCAAGCGCGGCCGAAACCGTTGCAACTGGACCAAGCACCCTAAATCCTCCTGCCACCAGCGCGTCTTGGAGTTGGACTGCAATAAAAAACTCGTCCTCAACGACTAGGACTGAGCGGACGCGTTCTGCCATATCCCCTCACATCGTTTGTGCTCACTGAAATGCCTCCGATCGCAATCAGTTCCAGGTACTCTTTCTGCGGCAAATCTCTATGATCGGACGACCTCGCCGGATCCGAAGCTTTGGCTCAGCATAGCGCCCTGCTGTAAGAGTAGAGGTGGATCATCAACAGCAAAAATCCAGCCCCCATTGTCCGCGCGGGGGCCTTGTCGCTTCCGACGAGATGCGAAACGCAACCCGTACCATTCGTAAACGGGAGGTAACCAGTTTCGCGGGTTACAGTCGTTTACTCGGAAGGTTTGCAGTATTGCTTTTTGTATCGTTCCGATTGCACCCAATGGTTTCGCAATGATAGACAAGCTCTTCATATATGCCTCGACCCCAAGCACAGTGCATAGCTGGTCGATACGGACGCAGAATAAGACCTTCCGTTCGCTGCATAAAGCGATCGAATATGCCGGCGAGCACGTCGGTGAACTCAACGCCCTTGAGGTTTTCATCCACAACGGCGATCGACGTGAACAGATTATCTGTGGCGAAGAACTCCAGTCATTGATTATGAGAGTTTGCCACCACTAGGCCCGTGTGCTGATCGACGAAGGCTTTGCCACGACATAGAGTGTAAGCGCTGTCCTAATCCCACCTTCCGGATCATCGCTTGATCATTGATGTTCAACCTCGAAAGAGGGCTTGGACATATGTCGATTTCAGAGCTTACGCTTAAAACCAAGGATGAGCCGGTACGCCGGTTTGAGGTGTTCACGGGCAATGGCCGTCGTCGCGAATGGAGCGACGATCAGAAGGCGCAGATCATTGCGGAGAGTTGCGAGCCTGGCGTGACAGTGTGCTCTGTGGCGCGGCGTCATGGGTTGACGCCACAGCAATTGTTCACATGGCGACGGCTCGCCCGAAAGCCGCTTGATGTTCTTTCGGTGCCGGAGGAAGCACCAATGTTTGCACCAGCAGTCGTCGTGTCGCCCGAGAAGTCGGAGCCGAAGAAGGCGCGGCAAGCACGTTTGCCAAGAAGAACTTCTCCGGAGGCGGCTATTGAATTGCAGATTGATGGAGCCATGCTGCGTATTGCCTCTGGCACCGATGCCGCAACCATTGCCGCCGTCATCCAGGCGTTGAAGGCTCAATCGTGATTGGCCCGTCCGGTGCGGTAAAAGTGATGATCGCCACCAAGCCTGTCGACTTCCGCAAAGGTGCTGAAGGATTGGCGGCACTGGTAAAGGCCCAGATGGGTGCCGACCCGTTCTCGGGCACGATCTACGTGTTCCGGGCCAAACGAACGGACCGGATCAAGCTGATCTTCTGGGACGGCAGCGGTGTGTGCCTGGTCGCCAAGCGGATCGAGGATGGCGAGTTCCATTGGCCTCGAATGCAAGACGGTGCGATGCATCTGACGGCCGCCCAGCTCTCGGCTCTGTTCGAAGGATTGGACTGGAAACGCGTGCATGCGCCGAGTGAAACGCGCACGCCGATAAAGGCCGGATAACGGGCGCGACCAATTGAATCAGAGCCATTCAGCCTCTCGTTCCGAGCTGCAAAATATGCTGTTCTCGCTCCATGACGATGACGGCAGACGAGCTTCCGGATGACCTGAACGCGCTGAAAGCGATGGTGCTTTCGCGTGAGGCGGAGAATGCCCGCCTGCGGCAGATCATCAAGGAATTACAGCGTTACCGCTTTGGTCGACGGGCAGAGACGCTTCCCGAGGACCAGCTTCTGCTTGGGCTTGAAGAAGCCGAACAGATCGAGGCTGCCGGGCTGGAAGAGAAGGAACAGGGCTCGACTGCTCTGCGCCAGGCGCAGGTCCCCAAACGGCGTACCAACCGGGGTTCACTGCCAGCGCATCTGCCGCGCGTCGAGATCGTGGTCGATATCGATGACCATGCCTGCCCCTGCTGCCGCAACGACCTGCATCGGATCGGCGAGGATGTCAGCGAGAAGCTCGATCTTGTGCCCGCCCAATTCCGGGTGCTTGTGCTGCGCCGCCCAAAGTATGCCTGCCGGGCCTGTGAAGAAGTCGTTGTCCAGGCTCCGGCCCCGGCAAGGCTGATCGAAGGCGGCATCCCGACAGAGGCAACCGTCGCCCAGGTGCTGGTCTCTAAATATGCTGACCACCTGCCGCTGTATCGCCAGGCGCAAATCTACAAGCGTCAGGGCATCGACCTCGACCGTTCGACGCTCGCCGACTGGGTCGGTCGCGCCGCCTGGCATCTACGCCCGGTCCATCAGCGGCTGCTTGATCATCTGAAGTCATCGTCCAAGCTCTTCGCCGACGAGACGACAGCCCCGGTGCTCGATCCGGGACGTGGCAAAACCAAGACCGGCCAGCTTTGGGCTTATGCACGAGATGACCGGTCGTGGCAGGGCGAAAACCCGCCCGGTGTCGCCTATGTCTATGCGCCAGATCGCAAAGGCGAACGACCGATGGCCCATCTCGACGGCTTCGTCGGCATCCTGCAGGTAGACGGCTACAGTGGATATCGCCCGCTCGCGGCAAAGAACACCGTGTCGCTGGCCTTCTGCTGGTCCCACGTTCGACGCCGCTTCTATGAGCTGGCTGCGGCCGGTCCGGCACCCATCGCCAGCGAGGCGCTGCGACGCATCGCCGAACTTTACAGGATCGAAGAAGAGATACGTGGCCGGACCCACGAGGAGCGTCGTGTCGCCCGTCAGGAAAAAAGTCGTCCGATCACCGACAGCCTCGCTCCCTGGCTGCGTGAGCAACTCGGCTACATCAGCCAGAAGACAAAACTTGCCGAAGCAATCCGCTATGCCTTGTCACGCTGGGACGGCTTGACCCGCTGCATCGACGATGGCCGGATCGAGATCGATTCCAACGTCGTCGAACGGTCAATCAGGCCAATTGCCCTCAATCGCAAGAATGCGCTATTTGCCGGTTCTGACGCCGGGGCCGAACACTGGGCGACCATCGCCTCGCTCATCGAGACTGCCTTATGCCGCGAGCGGCATAAGGCAGCTTATGCCGACCGGCGAACTATGCCGATTAATCAACTTTTTTCCAACGTTTCCGGCACCATAGGGGTCGCCTTGTCAGCATAGCTTAGGGTCTCTCCGTCGCAATTGTTGCGAAGGAGAGGACACATGAACGCAACTGACTATTTGAATCGCAGCGCCCTATACCGGAAGCTGGTCTACGGTCCGTATCGGGAGTTTGCGGGCGTTTACGCCGCCAAAATGTCGAACGAAGGTTGGGGGCGGCAATGCACGTGGCGCTCGCTGAGCCTGTTTCGGGATCTGATGGACTGACATGTTGGCAATGGACATGCTCCGCAGGATTTGAACGAGGTTCACGTCGACCGCTTTCTTGAGCATCGTTTCAAACACTGGAAGCCCGACTCGGGCGATCGATCGGCGCTCCGCCGCTTGCTTTTGGCGTTACGGGAGAAAGGCTTAATACCAGCCGCGCTTCCGATTCAGCGCAGTGAGCACGAGATGATCGTCGATGTATTCGGGCAATATCTCTCGACTGAGAGAGGGCTCGCCGCCGCGACAGTGGGGAGCCACAAGCTTCTGTCGCTTCGATTTCTCCGGGAGGTGTGTCCTTTCGGAGCAGACGAGTTTGCAGCGCTCACCCCGGAGATCGTTATCGGTTATGTCGAGCGACATGCGCTCGACGGTTCCGCCGACAGTGGCAAAGCCATGTGCAGGGTTGTGCGTGCTTTCCTGCGCTATTTGCATCTGAAGGGCTTCATCTCGACGGCGCTCGCTGACTGTGTGCCGTCCATCCGCCGCTGGCGACTTGCCGGCCTTCCAACATTCCTGCCGCCCGAGAAAGTCCAGAAGGCTCTCGATGCCTGCGATCGGACGACGGCAATGGGTCGTAGGGACTATGCGGTTCTGATGATCCTCGCCAAGCTCGGTTTGCGCGCCAGCGAAGTGGCCACCCTCAATCTTGACGATATCGACTGGCAGTCGGGCACGACCTCGTATACGGAAAGGGACGACGACAAGCGACTATGCCGCTGCGTCACGACGTCGGAACAGCGATCGTCGCTTATATCCGGCATGGGCGCCCAGCTTCGGCATGTCGGCGAGTCTTCTTGCGAACACTTGCGCCGCATGTGGGCTTTGCCTCCGGCTGCGCCATCACGATGATCGCGAAGCAGGCACTTGAACGGGCAGGCATTGACGGCTATGCGCATCACGGTGCCCATCTTTTCCGCCACAGCCTTGCGACCGACCTTTTGCGGTCGGGCGCCAGCTTTGCCGAGATCGGCCAACTGCTCCGCCACCGAAGCATCGACAGTACAAGAATCTACGCAAAGCTCGATATTGAGAAGCTGCGTGAACTGAGCCTACCCTGGCCGGGAGGTGTCCAATGAGCCGGCTTCGCACCGCGCTTGAGCGCTACATCGGCATGCGCCAAGGGCTGGGATACAAATATGACGGTCCGGCAAAACGATTGTCGGAGTTCGTCGCTTTCACGGAAGCCCGCGGCGCCGAGACCATCACGGCGGACCTGGCAATGGAGTGGGTCACCTCGATGGGCCGGCAGCCGAGTTGGTCAATCCGACTGGCCGATGTGCGCTGCTTTGCCCAGCACCTGACTCATTTCGATCCTTTGACGGAAGTGCCACCGAGCGACGCCGTGGCGCCGGCACGGCGGACAAAACCCTACATCTATAGTGAGGTCGAGATTCACGCACTTCTGGCGGCAGCACTGTCGTTGCCGCCGGCCAACGCCCTGCGGCGCTGGACATATCACTGCCTGTTCGGGCTGATAGCGGTCGCCGGACTGCGCCATTCCGAAGCGCTCAGCCTGCTCCGGGCCGATGTCGATCTCGACCAGGGCGTCCTCACCATCCGAGAGCCAAGGTTTGGCAAGTCACGGCTGGTGCCGCTGCATGCCACGAAAATTGCTGTCCTTTCAGGCTATGCCGCCCGACGCGATGCACACCTTGGTACGCCGCGCAGTCCCTATTTCTTCGTCGCCGAACAGGGCGGCAGATTGCTGCATCAATACGTGCACCGCGTGTTCTGGCGATTATCCCGACAAATCGGATTACGGCAGGAGGGGAATCGCGATGGCCCACGGATTCATGATCTTCGTCACCGTTTCGCCGTCCAGACCCTGATCAACTGGCATCGCGCTGGCGAAGATGTGGAACGCGAACTGCCGGTTCTCTCGACCTTTCTCGGCCATACCAATGTTCGCGACACCTACTGGTACCTGTCCGCCGTGCCGGAACTGATGAACCATGCGGTCCGGCGATTGGATAAGCGTTGGGAGGCTCGGTCATGAGACGCACCAACGACCTGGCCGTACTGATCGAGCGGTGGTTCACAGATCGGCTCATGAAGCATCGAGGTGTAAGTTCCAACACCATTGCCTCCTATCGCGACACATTTAGGCTCCTGTTTGCGTTCGCACAGACCCGCCTTGGGAGGTCCCCATCTCAGTTAACACTGCGGGATTTGGACGCCCCTTTCATCGGTGCATTCCTGGAGGACCTTGAGACGAAGAGATCCGCCTCGGTGAGGACCCAGAATCTCCGCCTCACAGCCATCCGATCCTTCTTCCGGTATGCAGCGTTCGAGGAGCCGGCACATAGCGCCCATATTCAGCGAGTGCTCGCGCTCCCCAGCAAGCGATGTGACAAGCGGCAGCTTCAGTTTCTAACCAGGCCGGAGATTGAAGCGATCCTGGACTGCACGGATCGAAGCACGTGGCTGGGACGCCGCGACTACACTCTGCTGTTGTTGGCCGCGCAAACCGGACTTCGGGTCTCGGAGATTGTCGACCTGGACCGAGACTCCGTAATGCTCGGCCAGGGCGCGCATGTGCGATGCGTTGGCAAGGGCCGCAAAGAGCGATGTACGCCGCTCACAAAGGTTGCACAGCAAGCGCTTCGTCACTGGCTCAAGGAGCCCAGAAAGCGAAGCGCAACGGCGCTCTTTCCGAACATGCACGGTGGCAAGCTTAGCGCCGATGGCGTGCAGGCACTGCTGAACAAATATGTTGCAAAAACGCGCGAGCACTGCGTCTCCCTTCGGTCGAAGCGGGTGTCGCCTCATGTCTTGCGGCACTCCACCGCCATGGAACTGCTACAGGCGGGCGTCGATTGCTCTGTCATTGCCCTGTGGCTGGGCCATGAGGCGATGGAAACGACGCTGACCTATCTTCATGCACATCTTGAACTGAAGGAATCCGCCCTCGCAAAGCTGAAGCCGTACGAACGCGCCAAGGCCGAGCGATTTCGACCAAGCGACCGGCTTCTGGAATTCCTGAACACCCTCTGAGCATGAGAACTATGCCGAGTGCCAAACAACGGCGACCCGCCAAACTGACTGGGAACGCACGGTTTGCCGTCCCTGTCAGAAGAGGCACTCGGCATAGTTCGCCGGTCGGCATAAACTGCCAAGCTCAACGATGTCGAGCCACTGGCCTATCTCTCAGACGTCCTCACCAAGATCGTCAACAATCATCCAAATAGCCAGATCGACGACCTGCTGCCGTGGGCCTATGCCGCAAAGCACGATCTCAAAGCCGTGGCCTGAAAACAGCGCTTACCATAGAGTCCTAAGCAGCGGGAATGAATGGTGTGACTGATAAAAAAATATACCCGGGGAACAATTGGCTCCCCCGATCGTAGGGAGTCGGGCCGTGCAGAGATTTTGTTTGGCAGCCACCCTACACTTCAACGTGCGGCCCACCGCAACCCAAACTAGCCCCGTCCTACCTAAGGCGGGGCTTTTTTTCTGGCAGTGCAAATCCCAATTGATCTTCAGCCAGTCCTTAACGCTGAGACAGCTCCGTCGCTCATGTAGGCGACAATGCCGCCGACGGCCGCTTGGACGGCGAAGAAGAACGGCGTTCTGCTGGCCTAGACAGAGGGGTCGGCGACAGCCCTCTCCCAAACGTCCAATGTGGCATACGCAATCTTCATCGGCCGGGCTTTCGCATTCGAGGCCGGCTGGCTATGCCATCATGTCTTCCTGAAGGATGAGATCTGAGCGTAAGAGATGGAACAAACAGAGGGCAAGTTCCATGAATACCCGTTACGCCAATGACACTGAAAATAGCGGGGTCGACGGTTCTATCCCTTCTGCGTCTGGCACTGAAGGTGATGACTGCGGCAAGTTGATCGGATCATCCGGATCCTTGCAGCGAGGCTATGTCTTGGCAGAGCATCCTTGAAAATTTCTTCAGTCCATTTTGCTTTAGCGCGTCTATGAAACGTTCAACCGTCGGCGTTGTCTTGCGCAAATTAAGCCTCGCACGTTTGACACTGGCGATCAGCGCGTCGGGAAACGCAGCATGGAGCTCGGTCAGGAAATCATCCGGCGATTGGCTGGTCACGCGGTTAGGGCGGAGGTCTTGCGCTGGGAAATCTTTCAGGTTCCAGGTTACGATGATGGAGGCTTTCCCGGCGACGGCGGCTGCGAGCACATGCCGATCGCCAGAATCAGGTAGCTCGAGATCCGCGACCAAATAGGCACAGTTTGCAACGTCCGCCTCCTATAGCGCGGCAATCAGGATGAGACGCCGTATTGCCTCACCCAAGAATGTTCCCAGAGAATAATGCCGTTGCCTCACTCGGATGTTCTCGAATGCCTCACGCGTTGTTACGCTCGTGTCCCCGCACTTGGTGCAAGGTGACGGAGGTAGCGAAGCCGCTCGCGAGCGCGCCCTCAATAGCGCTGTAGCGAGCGGGCGGCTTCGCGGGCGGTCATCATGTTTTCCGCGGATTGTCGAAGGCCAACCTGGCGGTGAGAGCCTCACTGCACGACCTCTACGATTTGCGTCTGCCGCGCGGCATCGGCGAATGGCCCGAACACCAGTGCATTGGCCTGTGTACTGCGCCAGATCTTCATTCGACGCTGCACGGTCCGAATGAGGCCGTCGGGATACACGCCGGGGTATTTGACCTGCAAGCGTTCAAGCAACTCTCGCGAAGTTCGCCAAGGCTCCGCCTCAAACCATTCCTCGAGTTCGGCAGTGACGGCGAGTAGAGGATCGGGCCTCCGCCGCTCTCGCTTGGCCGCTGGCTTGGAGCGGGCAGTCGGTTTCACTTCACCACCACGCCAAGCAATCCGTAAGCCAGACAGAAAGTCTTCGAGCGGTAATGCCTCGCCGTCGGTGGCAGGCGAACCATCAGGCTTGTCAGCAATTTCGACCAATCTCTCTTGTGCCAGGCGTATGTCGCGGAGCAGCCGAACCGGATCGAGCGTCAGGTACATCGCCTTGAGCCGAAGGCATGTATCCTCCGGCGTGCGTGCGTCGTCAAGCAGCCGCTGATAGGGCGTGGCGGGACGATGATAGCGCTTGATCACCTTGGCTCCGTCACGGTGCTTTTCTTTCAGCTTGAATGATGGCTGAAAGAAATTCACGAACAACCGCATTGAGGAATAAAGCTTGGCCAGCTCCCGTGTGGCTCGGAGCCCCTCGAAGCGTCGGTAACCAACGATCTTGCGCACGATCGCGCCATTCTTCTGCTCGACAAATGCCTGGTCGTTCTTTCGGTAGGGGCGGCAACGGGTGAGTTCGATATTATCGCGCAAGCAATACTCATGAACGCTCTCGTTCATGAACACACTGTCGTTGTCGGTGTCGAAGCCCAGCAGCGGGAACGGCAGCAACTTGCGCAGTTCGGCCAACGCAGTGATCAGTACCGTTTGCTCGCGAACCAGCAGCGGCGCGCATTCCGTCCAGCCCGTGGCTATATCGGTCAACACCAGCGTTTGCGAAAAGGCACCCCTCGCGTAGGGGCCGGAATGAGAAACGAGATCAGCCTCGACAAAGCCGGGTGCGGGGTCATCCCAATCCGAGAAGGTTCGAACGGGAACACTACGCCGAATCGCTGTTGATCCTTTCCGGCGCCGCGGACCCGTGGCACTTGCTTTAATCTCCTTGAGGACCCGATCGATCGTCGCTGGGCTCATCGTCAAGAGTTGCCGGCGCGTCTCGCTGTTCATATCGCCGTGTCCATGACGTTCCATCGCTTCGATCAGTGTTGGCAACAGGGGGTGTAGTCGCTTGCCGCAAATTCGATCCGACGCCTCCCAAACAACGACGAGCGCTGCCCGCACGTCATCGCCGTAAACCCGGCGCCCTGGCCGAGGACCACCCTTCGCCGGTTCGCGTTCTCCTCGCAGCAGTCGCATCGCATGCTTGCGATGAAAGCCCGTGAGCGCCACGAACTCGTCTAACATCCTCGCCTTCTCGGCCCGCCCGCCTAACACATAGCGACAACTGATCGCCGCCACCAATTCCGCACGTGTCGCCATGCTTACCTTCCTCATCACAGCTCCCGAGGTTGATTCGTCGGGAGCAATTTAGATGAGGCAATAACCCATTCTCAGGGAGCAGTTCAGGCGAGGCAATGCGCCTGCTGATGGCCGCCAAGCGACGCCTACCGCTTCGTCAAGACAAAATCGCCGACTAAAAAACTTAAATTCATGGAATAGACTGATGAGCGATCAACGTCACCACTGGATCAGCAAAAGAGCTTACGCGATCTGGGAAGAACAGGGCCGCCCGCACGGTCGTGATGACGATCACTGGCGTCAAGCGGTTGCCGAACGCAACGCGCTTGAACGCACACAGGCCTCCGTTGATGGCTGCGAGGTGCTGGTGAAGTTCCGCCTGAAGCCGCAGCGCCCGAAAATTCCGCGCCAACTGGGTCAACGCATCGATAAGGTCGGCTGAATCCCAGCCCCGGCGGTCCGAGCATGATGCCCCCTGCGATGACCTCTTGGACGAAGTCGAACGACGCCCACGTCAGTCTGCCTTGCTCGTAGCTGCCCTGCGTTGGACCAAGGCGGACGGTTCTGTGAAGCGCCTCGGTGCGACGGCGACGGGTTCTCTTAGAACTACTTATTCTGTTTTCACAGCTCGCTGGAATCATGTGATGTTTGCCGTGTCAATGCAGACCGGGGCAGCCGTGGACGATGTTCATATCCGCATATCTTTGTCTTGATGGCCATCCGCGCCATGGTCGGAACCAACGGAAGGGCATGCCGGACTGGGTGGCGAAAGCGGATGTCAGAAGGGAGCGACGGTTCATCAAGTCTCCCTCGTTAACGTGACCATGAACCTCTTCGGCGGCCGAAATTTCCAGGCACGATTCATCGCGATTGTTGGCATTGGAACATCCTGTCGCTGGGAGGGTTAGATTGCCAGTTGCCAGAAGGAGCAATAATCATGGGAATGAACAAGCCGAAGGATGGTGCCCCCGGCACCACGGACCAATCTCCGCGGTGGGAAGGCCCACAGGAAAACACGCCGCCAGGATATCTGCCCGCAAAGGACGATCCTGATCGCGTCGAAGACGCTAACGGAGAGACCAATGCCGATCCTGAGGTTAAAAAAATCTCCGACGGGCTGAAGCAGAAGGGCGAGTGAGATGACCGACGTCGAAAAGGATGCCAAAGGTCAATTTGCCAAATCGGTTGCCAACCGAAAAGCCACGGGCGTGAGTAGCGCCAAGCCGACCGTTATCACTGGCTCGGAAGATGCGACGGAACACAAGACGCCGCCAGGAAAGAAGCCGGTCAAGGAGTGGGATCCGAACTATGATCCGGGCGACATGAACGAAGGCCGGATGCGATAGATGGAGCTCGCCAAGCGAATGACAATACATGAATCGAGATCCCACTCGAACTGATTAGCGAGTACGCAAACAGGGAAGGATCGCGACGGGCAGGTGACGCGAAATGGTGGACATCTGCTCAAAGGACATTCTGGTGATAACCGACGGAAAATTGTTGGCGCACCGCAATCCTAGCCACGCGTCTCCAGCGGGAACTTTGGGGCCGTCAGCAAGTTTTGTTGCCCCAGGAGAGCGAACATGCCGAAAGACACGAAAAAGACGTTTCCAATACCGTCGATTTTATCTGGCAAAACTGAACCGCAATTAGATCTAGAGAAGGTCGACCTGAGCCGAGAGGGCGCTCAAGGAGAAGCCGTGATATCAAAGGGGCGCGCGACGTCCAGTGTAACACTCGTTCGCAGAGAAAAGGGGCAAATGAAGGGCCATTGAACTCGCCTGCGCGTGTGGATGTCTCAGCGGCGTTGTCAGAAAGCAAGCTTCGTAAAGATATTCCGGCTGAGGAGAGCCGACGATGATTAGTATGGGACGCCACCGCTTCCTATAAGCGATTGGCAGCAAGAACGGCATCTCGACTCTCGGACGCGAACGCGTCATCCTTAAGCGGAAGCTCAGCAAACTGAAGGCGACCATGATCACGCCACTCGGGCGAGGCCGGGTTTGGGATAATCTCGGCTACGGCCTCAATCACGGGAGCCTTCAAGACGGCGACCGGTTGTGGGGCATCCTGTCGCTCGTTTTCTTCGTCCCGATCTTGACGCACGGCTGATCGTGTTGCCACCGGTCCGTTGGCTGGACCGGCAGCCCGACCGGGAGAGGGACTGAACCCTCTTACTTGTATCAGGCGAAGACGCCGAGCATGTACAGCCCGACGATCGGAAGGTCGATGGCGAGCTCAATGTAGATCGGTACGGGTATTCGCCGCCTAGGCGGTTGTTGGCCTGTGCCACGTCATCACCCCTCTTCCCTCGACAGCCGCCACGGCACGGTCACAACAGTGAGCCTGAGACCGCCAAACTTAAGAAGCTGCTTTCTAAGATGGCCGGCTCGGTTCATGTGAAGTATCGTCTGTGACCACCGCCTCCTTAACCGTTTCAGGAATAAGAACCGCCACGTGACGCTCAGGCGCATCCGCATCAAGCTTCTCGATCAAGCGCAGGAGGTCATAGGTGGACTCCACCACGACTTTCTCCAGGCCCGCGCCGCCGACCGCCTCGGCGATGCAGGTGGCCGTCCTCGCACACCTCGACCGGACGCATCTTCGGCTCGTCGAGGAAAGCTTCGTCTGCATCCTCCGCCGGAACCACCCGGAAGCCGACACGCCACTCACGCTGGACTCGTTTTTCTAGATGTCGCACCTGCTGGTTTCGCCAGAAAATGAGCGTTTCGGGCTGGTGGATGCCGCGCTCGGGAAGATGGGGTTACGCGGGCGTCTCGCCCTGACATTGCCGCACATGTACACCGCGCCGCCTCTCATCGCGTCGTCGGATCTGATCGCAACGCTGATGAACGGCGTCGTCGATGCGTCCGGACGTTCCGGACAGCTTCGCATTCCGGAGCCGCCGCTGGAACTCGGTACATTAAAGTTCCACATGTCATGGCACCGGCGCAACGATGTCCATCCCAGCAGTGCTGGCTACGCGAGGTTACCGGGTAGATCTTCCGCGGCATTTGACGATCTACGGCGATTAGGACCAGATTTGTTCTCCCGACCAAGCAGAGGCAGCAGGGCAATACCCAGGACAGATTGAACGCTTTGGCAGCCGTGATGGGGGACGGACAAAGCCCTGTCGAGGTGAACCGTATCGTCGTTGCCGCTGCCTCCCCCTGTGGTTCCACCCGGACGTTGGAGCGGAGATCCCCAAGATACAAAGCATGTCCACAGGGCGGAAAAGGCTACTGCCTCCGCTGACTATCTGGATGCTGTCCCATTTCCGGGGCTGGGGATTCCTGCCAATGCGGCATGCACAAGAGAGAACGCTAACGTCGCCTATCCAGCCTGCCGGCATGGTTTCCGTTCAGCGAGGAACCATGTCTTATCGGTTGAGTTTACCAGGACACTCAAGATCCTGGAAAACACTGCTCATCTCTGCGGTATCGCTGTGTCTCTCACTCCTCGGAGGAGCGGCGGTCGCGCAGACGACGACGGTCGTCGTCCCTGGCGAGGTCAAGACCTATGTCGAAAAACAGGACACGCCATCCGTCACCTTTGAAGGTGACGTCGCTGTCGGTACGGCGCTTCCAGACACGGTCGAAATCAACACAATCCCCGATCAACCTGATTACGGTTATGTGGTCGTCAACAAAAAACGTGTGCTCGTCAATCCGAAGACCCGCACCGTGATTGAGGTCATCAAATAAGTTTGAAAGCATCGCGGGCCTTCGTCTAAGGTCCGCGATTTTTCTATCATTCAATCTTCCTCCGCATTCGCTCGGCCCGCAAGCGCTGAATTCAATTTGGCATCCACCGCAGCCAGCTGCATCAGGTGACGCCGTAACCGCGGGGTCTCTATCGCGCATTCCAGACACGAAGGAGCAAGTTGCCCGTCGAATTTCGACCTCATCATTCGCGGTTGATCTTCACCTTTTGCCGTGGTCATCCCGAGACGAAGGCAGTGTCGTATTGCGCGCAGACTCTTCTGGAGGGCAAGCAGAAGCACGAAAATCGGGTCGGTCCGGAAAATTGACCGCATCGCCACGAGTGAATAGTAAGTTCTTTGACTCTGTCGGAATTCCCAAAACGCATATTTATGAGTGGCATCCATTGCACTTCGGACCGCGTATTGAGGGAGCTGGGGATTTGCAGTTAGCGAACGCCGAACGACCTCCAACGCACTTTTGCCCATTTGCAGATGATTGGACGACATACTGCCGGGGTGCTTTCGGTATCCCACCAGCGCTTCGGGAACGACTTCGATGAAGTAGCGCGCGGCGAGCTTGAGCTCGAAATCGAGATCTTCGCAGCCTCCAATACCAGCTGCTGCATATGAGCTATCAAACCCACCGATCTCAAGCGCGACGTCCCGTCGGAGGAGAAGCGCGCTTCCATTGCCTACATACTTAAAAGTCAGATGCCGGGCATAGATATATCCTCTTGCGACATCGGAGCTGCCGGGCTGAATGATCTCGTCGTCCTCATCGATGATGTGATGCAGAGCGTAGACTGCAGCCCACCGGGACGACAACCTATTGAGAGCATTCAGCTGCTTTTCGATTTTCGTCCGGTGCCAGAGATCGTCGGCGTCAAGGAACGCCACAAATTGGCCCGATGATGCCTCGATCCCAGTATTCCTTGCAGCCGCGACACCGCGGTTAGATGTGGACAAGAGGCGGATCCGCGAGTCCGACATCGCTATCTGCTCGACGAGTTTTGCAGTGTCGTCCGTGCAACCGTCGTTGACAACAATAATCTCCAGGACGGCGTAGGTCTGGCGCATAGCGGACGAAAGCGTTCGCTCAATATAGGCAGAAGAATTGAAGGCCGGGACGACTACTGAAACCAAACCCTGGGCAGATTCAAAATTGTCTCTTCGATTTTCACCTGTAGTTGAAAGCATTGCAGATCTCTCGCCACGTCAACCATAGCTTACTTTCGTAGGGATAAAGGACCGCATTTTCGATATCTGCGGTTTTCGTACATCCACTTCAGAGCGGGAAGATGCCAGCCGTCGCCATTGTTAGAAGATCGCCTTCAACACCTTTAACTTTGTTCTGTGGGCGCAAAACGGACTTTGGTCTGACGTAGACCCTCTACTTTGGGAGAAGAAGGTAGATATGTCAGCCGCACTTTGGTGAAAAACTGCAAGCGTTCGGGCCTCTCAGTTAGGCATCCGAATCTCGGACCTTAGTCGGAGACGCTTGAGACACAGGTCCTACACGTGGACCGCTTGCGGTGGGGTGGAGACTGTCGGCGTCGAGTTGGGCAACCAGCTTGTCGCGAACCAGGTCGCGGAGGCCGGATTCCTGCACAGAGCTACGACATTGATCTGGATCGACCTGCCAGAAGAAGGGAAAGGTAGGCGCTGGTCCGATCCCACGCTGTCCTCGCCGCCCAATCTGGGATCGCCTTAGAGGGCGAGCAACGGGACTTTGTCAGGCGAGCTGCATTAATGGCAGGCACGATCTCCCATTCAGCCCAATGATGAGTTTGATGTCGGCGCGGTCACTCGTGTTGGGCAACGAGTTCGGTCGGAGGATCAACAGCACCTCAAGCTTTCAGTGGAAGGTGGGCCCGCGCGCGACGCGATGCGTTCTTGGCCGAGCGTTCTTCGCCGCCATGGACAACGCGTCCACTATTCTTTCGGGGCTCGCCGGTTTGGTGACGACAGCTCGGCCCTCCGGGTTCTCGTTAAGACCGGGTTTCACAATACACCACCCCAAGTCCGAATCCGGAAAAGAGGGCGGGGGCAATGGAAGGCCCGGTGATTCCATCGCCAAGCCCGGACGTCGATGATCGCGACGTCTGCTTCGGAGCGGAACTCCAGACATGTTCCCCGCGATGCCCGTGATTTCGAATCCGGCGTCGATCGCGACGTCCTCAATCACCAGAGCGACTCCCGGTTGGTCTTCGATAATGAGCAGGCGCATGGTTCGTCCTTCGGCGGCCGTCAGATGACAGCAAAGCTCGCTAAGGCGTTGAGCGACAACAGGGGGCAATGGCCGCAAACGAGTGGAAAGAGTTTTTAGGCAGCGATGCCACCATCGGAATGCGCGGCGAGTTCGGTTCGCTGGCCCACCGGGTATGCGATAAAATGATTTGGGGCTTCGACCCGAATGTCCGCTTGGGGCAAAGAAGAGAGGCCCAAGTGTCTGATACGCCGGGCCGTGTTCGGACACGGAAGTCAGTATCAACCGCACCTCTGTCCCGTCGACAGGCGGCCGCGCTTTTCGACATTCGCAACGCCGGTAGCCTCTCAGTCTGGGAGAGGCAATATGAGCGCGGTGGGCTTGAGGCCCTTGCCCCGCGCCGGAGAGGCAAACCGCGATCGATGCCCGAGCCCCCTACCACGGACACCAGCACGGATGGAGCGCAGGATGACGCTGCCAAGAGCCGCGAGGAATTGCTGGCGGAACTGGCCTATCTGCGCATGGAGAACGCCTACCTAAAAAAACTGGAGGCCTTAACGCAGGCGCGTCACGCGCCGAACGGACGCAAGCCGTCCAGGCGTTAAGGCCGCAGCATCCGCTCGACGGGCTGCTGGCGCTTTCGGGCCTGGCGCGTAGCACGTTCTATTATCAGCAGAAGTGCTCTCCTCCGGCGACCGACATGCGGCCCTGAAGGTGACGATCCGATCGATCTTCGATGAACACAAGGGACGCTACGGCTATCGTCGGGTGACGGCGGCGATCCGTGGCCGCGGAGAGGCGGTCAACCACAAGACGGTCCAGCGGCTGATGGTCGAGATGAGGCTGAAGTCCCTGGTTCGGCCGAAGAAGTACCGCTCTTACAAGGGCCAGGCCGGGCACGTCGCGCCAGATCTCATCCAACGGCAGTTCGCTGCTAGGCGCATGAACCAGAAGTGGGCAACCGATGTCACCGAGTTCAATGTCGCCGGCGAGAAGCTCTTCCTGTCGCCGGTCATGGACCTCCACAATGGCGAGATCATCGCGTATGAGATGGCGAGGCGGCCGATCTTCAAGCTGGTCAGGGACATGCTCAACAAGGCATTGACCAAGCTCGATGACGATGACAGGCCGATCCTGCATTCCGATCAGGGATGGCAATATCAGATGCCAGAGTGGAGCCGTATGCTCCAACAAAGCAATGTCGCCCAAAGCATGTCACGCAAGGGCAACTGCATCGACAATGCCGCCATGGAGAGCTTCTTTGCCACGCTCAAGTCCGAGTTCTTCCATCCCAATCAGTTCGACAGCATCGACAATCTGCGAGACGGAATCGACGAATACATCCGCTACTACAACAACGATCGCATCAGGATGAAACTCAAAGGGCTGAGCCCTGTGAAATACAGGACCCAGCCCTCAAATCATCCCAGCCTATGAACCGTCCAACTTTATGGGGTCAGTTCAACCGCGGGGCTTTTTTTGATCAGAAAATTTCGCCGCTGGGAACAAGGGGCCGCGAAGATCGTAAGGATCGCGGGCCGTGCGGGAGTTGTGTAATAATCACAGCCATGCACATGAGTACCCTGTGCGGCCCACCGTCACACTCCGGAGTGGGCGCTGGTGCTTCGCGGTGGTGGGCTACCACGACGGTGACGACCCCGAGGCAAAGCTTGCGAAGGTGCGAGACCGGTTCAGCGAAGACTATCGCGCGGTTTCCAGGCGGCGATCGCCGCGCAGAAGGGTCAGCCAGGCCTCCGACACTTTCTCAGCGCCTGTGCCCCCGATATGGCAATCGTCGTAGCGGTCGTCTCCATCGAGCAATGCGTCGGAATTTGCACCCTCACGGATACCGTGGCCGCTTTTTGACAGGGCCAGCTGCGCCCGTACTATTGGATTGTCTGGAATATGCTCCTTGAAGCCGCCGTTGCTCGGTTCGAGGCATTTCGATGCGATCGAAATGTAAACGGGTGCCTCGACGCCGTGCTGACGCAACGTGTCAACCATCGACATGAAACGTTCCCGATAGGCCTCCGCAGTGGTGCCGATAACGAGGTCCTTCTCTCCTTGCACCCAGAGGACGCTGGTTATCCGATAACCGGAAGCCTGAAGCTGTTTCATTGTATCAACCAGCACAGGATTGAGGTCACCGCCTGCCGCCCATCGGGCGACCTCAGATCCGGAATAGGCGAGGGGGGCGAGAATGACGCTGTCATTTTGTCCCGATGCGATCAATTTGTTGCCAAGAAGCGTCCAGTACTCTCCCTTGGTATCGGTCGATCCAAGAAGTGGCGACGCGGCGATGAAGCACCGTTTGCCAAAGGCGTTTACAACGCGAGCGCCATAACTTGACCGGTGCCGTTGTCCACCGTCGTTGGCCGCATTCGATTGGCCAAGAATGAGTAGGACAGAAGTTCGATCAGTTTGAACCGGGCAGGTCACAGGCGTCTTTGATTCATCCCCGATGAGGCGTTCCTTGTCGTCGAAAGTATAACGGCTTGGAGCCGCCGCCTTCTCTGCGCCAAACGTTTTCTTCAGCGCGGAAAGTTGCGGCCAAGGAAAGATCTCATGTCTGGCGCTGATGCCGCCGAAACAGTACATAGCGAACAAGACGGCCATGCCGACCGCTAGCGTTTTGCGCATGTCGTTACCTTTTAATCATGATCCGATGACATGGAGCCTACTGGACCATCAAGGCTGCTCATTGAGCCAGCTTTTGGCACGCAGGACGGGGGAGCGAAAGACGAGGGAATGCTCCATGCAAACGGGACGAAAATACTGGCTTTCAGCACGCTGCCTTCGCTCGAATATGCCCGAATGGCATCGGGACAGGTTTTCAACGTCCCGATGTTTTAGCTTATTGGCATATAATGCCGAGGGAAAGCAGGACTTAAGTCCGGCTGGCGACCTGGGGATCATTGCTCATATTAGAATTGAGTAACCCAAGCACGTGGAGGGGCGGAAAGAGGAGGAGAACATGAAATTCGGCTTCGACAACCACCAGAACCATGGCGACCACTGTTCGGAATGCCACAGTTCGGCGTCAACCATCGCAACAATATCAGCAGCCCTTTCCGCTGACCCAGATATCGACAGCAGTGCCATCGAGATCAGAATGCTCGGCCCTGTCGTCCTGCTCGAAGGCTACATAACAAACAGCGCGGACCGCGAGAAAGCGATTTCGCTTGCTGCGATGATCGTGGGACCGGAGAACGTCCAGGACCGGATGCTGAGCCGCTTCCCCACGCAGTAACGGCCGTGTCCAACTGGGCTAGGACTAAGGTCCGGGTGAGCCCCGGCATGAAGTCCCAACTCCGGAACACTTCCTCCATTGACCAGTTTGGTCCCGCACCGGAACGAACCTTCAAGGAGGAAAAAGTAAATGGAAACGAAGGTTGTAATAACCGCGGCAGCTATGCTGCTTGCAGCGACATCTGCCTTTGCCCAGTCGTCGACAGTGACAGGCGCGGCAGGTGGTGCCGCGACAGGTGCGATCGTTGGCGGCCCGGTCGGTGCTGCTGTCGGGGGCATAGTCGGCGGCGTAGCAGGTAGCGTCATTGATCCACCGCCGCAGAAGGTGGTGACCTATGTTCAACAGGCTCCCGCACCCAGCGAGCGTGTCGTGGTGAAGGAAAAGCTGGTCGTGGGACAGCCCCTGCCGGAGACCGTGGTCGTGACGCCAATTCCCGATGATCCGAAGTATTCATACGCGATTGTCAACGATCAGCGCGTGATCGTCGAACCTTCCACCAGGAAGGTCATCCAGGTCATCCAGTAACAGATGGGCGGCTCTAAACGCCTTCTAACAATGAGGTACGCATGCACCGCTGGAGATGCGGCCGCCATCGTGCGCCTAAAATTCGGAGTTTGATCATGAAAAGCAATCATCTCACAATGATGCTCGCCGCGCTGTCGCTGAGCGTATCGCCGCTTTCAACATTGCCGGCAGCAGCACAGCAGGACGCACAGAAGAGCGGGCAGGCTCAATCCGGCTCTCAGCCGGAGGCGAAATCCGGATCACAATCCGGCTCCAGCGCCACGAGCACGGGCACCGACTGCACCCCAGACGCGTCGGGAGCTTGTCCACAAAAGAAGGACCAGTCGTCGCAGCAGAAATCCGGTCAAGGTTCGGACACTCAAAAGAGCGCTAAGCAGCCATCGACCGACAACAGTTCGACGAGCGGAAGTGCGTCCGGCAAATCGTCGACAGAAACCAAGTCCGGTGGCACGGACGCCAGTGGTGGCACCACCAACACCGAACAGAAGGCCACCACCAAGTCCGGCGGCACTGAGGGCAATGGCTCGGCCACCTCAGGCTCGAAGAGCAGCACGCAAAATGCCAAACCTGCAGAGGGAAGCGGCAACCCCAGCACCACGCAAAGCGGTGATGCATCGAAGCAATCGACCGACCAGAACTCGTCGAGGACCAACAAAAGCTCTTCTGAAACCAACAAGAACACGTCGACTGACAATCAGACTTCAAACACAAAAACCAACGTTAACATCTCCGTCGAACAGCAGACCGAAATTCGAACGGTGGTGAAGGAGGTCCATGTTGCACCAGTGAAGGAAGTAGACTTCACGGTCTCCGTCGGAACGAAAATCCCGAAGAAGGTCCGGCTTGAGCGGCTGCCGACGCGCATTGTTAAGATCGTACCTCAGTACGAAGGCTACCGCTTCTTCATCCTTGCGGACGGCCGGATCGTCATCGTCGATCCAAATGCGCTCACGATCGTCTACATCATCGAGGCTTAGCAAGCGTTTCCCGGCGGCGTCGTTACGCCGCCGGGCCGCAGGAGCTATCAAATGATCTATCATGAAGATAAACCATCCGGAGCGACGTTTCCCGTCGTCGTCATCTTGATTGCCATGGTCGCAATTGTGGGGGCCCTGGCACTGTCATCAGGCCGACGGACACCGGCAAGGGTCTGGGTTCCTGAAAGTACAGCAGGCCATTTGATCTCATCTCGGCATGCGCAACGCAGTTAATCACTGAGACACAAAAGAGACCCGGTGACCAAAGTCGGTGGAGGACTGACCGGAGCCAAAGCGACGACCGTCGCAATGGTAAGCGAAATTTCAGCAGTCCGTGACGAATAGGAAGGCAGCGATCGGCGAAGTGCCCGAAGCGGACGTCCCACTAACCACGCTCTATCAAGGTCGGAGCGCTGGATGCGAACCCATTTTTCAGGGTAGAGCTGGTGGACTTGTCGATGCTCTGTCTTACTCGCCCCAGCCCTGGTGCCGTTTGGGATTCTTGTTTATCGCAAAGCGCCGACTCCTGAGCTGAAGAGGTTATGCCATCTCTTTGCGGTCTCGCATTCTGTCGTGCACGTTTTCCGGGCCTGCGATCAACGCGGCGATAGCCGTCGCTTTCTCCCGATCACCGTAGTCCGCCACATAGCCCTCCAGCAGGACGCTTCTGCCGACCATAGTTACAGAGATCGACGAGCTTTCCAGTTCTGGTTCCATGGACACCGCCGCCTGCACGCTCGCAAGCTGATCGTGGGCGAGGCTTTCCGGCTCAAATGTCATGGCAGTCCTCCTTCGTCATGCCAAGGAAACAGCCGGAATTCAATTTGGTTCAGAGCCGGGACTTAGGTCCTAGCGATGGATCGGGGTCAGTAAGGCTGCCCTAAGTCTGACCGGACCTAAGTCCAGGCTTACACGCGCTCACCAACTGGCATAGCGTTTTGGCGTCCAACCCCTGATGGACGACGGAAGGAAGGCGCAGTTGGAGTATGTATCGGTTCCTTCTGAGCCTTCCTTTCCCGAAAGCATTCTGCGTTTGGGTCGACTGAAATTCTTGCAACGTGAAGGGACAGGACGCCGACAGACCACGGTAGAAGTGCGCTGTATCTATGAAATCATGCCTGAATACCATTCAGGGTGATAACCCAGAAGCCTCAGTGCCAGGCGGTCACCGAAGGGGGCGCGCTTTCGGCCAATTTGCCACTCGGTTATCCGGATAGTCAGGACTACGCGGACGGGTTACCGTGGCTGGCGCTTGCTAGAGAGCAGTTCCCAGGCGCGCCGTATCTTCGCGGGCCGCGAGGAAATCCGTTCCTTTGTGGGAGGCACCAATATGCCGTTGCGAAAGTCAACCAGGGCTTTGGGCTTCCAGCCCGCTCCGTCCGCTCGACCAATCACGGTCTGCGAATGGCCTCCCGGTTTGGCGATCCATCACCGACCACATCCCGTTCTCAAGTGCATGTATTTCGTGGTCAGGGGCGACAGCTTCTTTCCCAGCAGAATGACATGATTACTCGGCGCTCCGCCTTGATAGTATTTGCGGGCGCAGACTTGTCGGGCAGCGTAAACGCACAGGATCAGGTTACCGACGGCCTGCCTCGGGGGTCGCTTGCCTTCAAGATCACTCGACTACCCGTTGAACCGGATGCCGACGACCTCGCCTTGATGGCATTGTATGGCGATAAATACGACCAAACGAAATTCGCAATCGAATTGCAGAGCGAGTCGCATGGCAGGTTCGCCATGTCTCAGTCGGGCCGCGACTCACGCGATTCCTTTCCGACCTGGGCAAAGCCCTGGGAGGGAGCGGTCCTCGCCCTTCAGACGCCAAACAGGACACGCTAGAATTCGATATAGCATTTCTCGGACCACCGACCATCCGCTCCTCGGGAGGCGGTTTCGGCGGCGGTCCCGGAGAATGGCACACTACCAAGATTTTCCCCGGGCAAGACCAGGCTGAAGTCTATTTTAACTTCAATCTCATTTCCGGTGAGGCGGAGTTCAGAATCGAGGACGAAAGCTATGGCAACGATGTCCTCTCCGAACTGTCCAAGGTGATCTGGTAGGGCCTGGTCCAGGGCGTCTTCGTAACGTGTTCCGTCTTCCGCCGCTGTCGAATACGCCAACGGCAGAGGGGGCGCCCAATGGGGGCTAGGCCGTTCCGCGAACTCGTCGCCAAACCGGAGCAGCATGCCCACTTCGTGGAAGAGCCGGAAACCCCGAAACAAGTGGCGGAGTTCTTCAACGAATGGCCCCGAACACACAGCACTGCGTTTCGCGCTTCCGACCGTTCGGAACGGACGTGGATTTGCGTACTAAAGCGTGCATCAGACGATCGTCCTCGAACAACGCACTCCTTTTCAAAGGATTTCTTAATTGGCGTGTGCGTTAATCAGCGGAAAATGGGGTGGTCCAATGTTCGCAATTTTGCGTCTTTTTCTTCTTGCCATCGTTCTAATGCCGAGTGCAGTGTTTGCTGCGAGCGGGGACTGGGAAGTTCTCAAGGCGACGAGCCAGGTAAAATTCACCACTGACCGCAATAGCTGGAAAGACTTGCGCACAGGTGACGTCGTTCCGAACGGCGCCTGGGTCTCGACTGGGCCTCGTGGCCGGGCCCAGCTCGTCCGCGGGGTCGAGACCATTGGATTGCAGCCCAATACGACGGCGTCCTTTACAACGAAGCCGGGTGGCTTTTTTACCCCCCGGAAGACGGAAATTGTGCAGCAGGTCGGTGCACTTGATCTTGAGATCGAGAAGCTGAGCCAGCCGCACACGACGGTTCAAACGCCTTACCTCGCAGCCGTCGTGAAGGGAACGATCTTTCATGTCACAGTTGGCAAAACCAAGGCATCGGTCGCCGTCGATCGCGGCCTCGTGCAGGTTACGTCATTCGCGAGCGGCCAACAGGCGAATGTCGGCCCGCGCCAGAGCGCCTCAGTGGCTCGGCGGAGCGGCATGACCGTCGCAGGCGCAATCGCAAAACCTTCGATCTCGTCCGTTCCTGCCTCCGTTGCCGTCGTTCAGGCTGTTGGAGCGACAACCTTGGCAGGCCAGGCCGAAACCGCACCAGATAACAGCAAATCCTCACAAGGAGCCGGAAGGACCAGCAAAAATGCCTCTGGCGGGAATAGCAGCGGCAAAGGAAATTCCGGCAGTAGCGGCGATGGTGGCGGCAACGCCAACGGCGGTGGGAATAACGGCCATGGCAGCGGCGGCAACAGCGGAAACGGTGGCGGTTCCGCCGACTCCAACCACGGCAGCCACGGCGGTGGCGACAACACCGGTAATAACGGCAACGGAGGCGGCAAGGGTAAGGGCAACGACGGAAACGGCAACGGCGGCAACCACGGAAACGGCAAGGGCAAGAAGTGAGGGCTTTGGCTTCGGCTCTCCGGCAAATTACCTCTGGAGGAGCTGGCCCTATCGCTCTACGTGCCCTGCTGATTGCGGCGATGCTAGCGCTTCCGGTGGTTGCCAGTAAAATCGCTGCCGTCACACAATTGGATGACGGTCTCATTGCCAAGCGCTTTGAATGGGCGCCACGCGATGCTTCCGGAAAGATCGTCTTTATTGCCATAGACAAGCGTACTCTCGACGCTGTCGGCATCTGGCCATGGCCGCGCAGTCAATATGGGAAGCTTCTGGAGAAGCTGACGGCTGCAAACGCCGCCGACATTTTTCTCGATATTGACTTTTCGACGCCCTCGAGCCCCGCCGAAGACGGCGCTCTTGCAGCGGCGCTCGAGAAGGCCGGTGGCGGCGTCCTACTACCCATCTTTCGTCAGAAAGTTGCCGCAGGATCATCTGAAACGGAAATTTCGAAGCCGATCGCTGCTTTGCTTGCGAATGCCTGGCCGGTTTTCGCGAATGTCCCCATGGACGCTGATGGCATCATTCGTGGATTCGATCTCGGCAACGAGTTCGACGGAAGGTCTACCCAATCGGCCGCCGCAGCCCTCAGCGGTAGTCCTGACACCTCCGGGCGGCGGTTGATCGATTTTTCGATCCGACAGGAAAGTGTGCCGACCTACTCCTTGATCGATGTTCTTTCCGGAAAGGTGGCTGACGAGCAACTCGAGGGTCGTTCGATCGTCGTCGGGGCTTCGGCCGCAGAACTAAAGGACATATTTCCGGTACCTCTTGAGGGCTCGATTGTGGGCCCGCTGCTCCACGTTCTTGCGGCCGAGACCCTTCTTCAAAACCGTAGTCTACGACAGTACGATCAGGGACCGCTCGATCTTCTCATAGCCGCAATCCTGATCGTCGCTATTTTCTCGTCTCGAAGGGCGGGTATGGCAAAAATGTCGGTTCTGCTGGCCGCGGCGGGATTGGTCGGTGAAGCAGTGGCTTTCTGTCTTCAGAAAGATTTTGCGGTCGTCAGCGGGACAAGTGTCCACTGGATGCTGCTCGCTCTCGCATGGGTGCTCGCTTTCAACGAACGTATCGATCTCGGCCAGACGATGGCGACATTTGCCGGCATCGATGCCCGCAATACAAGGCGGCTGATGCGACGCATCATTGCGGATAGCTCTGACGGTATCGTGGCCTTCACCAGCGACATGAAGATTGCGGAAATCAGCATATCCGCTCAGGCGGTCTTAAAACTGGGCGCTGGTGCTGATCTGCTGACCAGTCCGGAACGGTCGGTGACCGAGGCCGTCGCCAGCCTTATGGCCCGTTTTGATGTCGATTCCGGCCGTATTCACACCGATGTCGTGGAATTCGTGACGTATGGTGGCGAGGACCAAATCGCCTATGAAGCCCGCATTACTCTTTCACCGGTCGAGGGACACGATCCGAAGGCGGCACATTCGTTCTGTGGCTGCATCATTATCCGCGATGTCACCGTCCAAAAGAGGTATCAAGCCAAACTCAAGAGGATGTCGGAGGAGGATGACCTTACTGGGCTTCTCAACCGTCGAGAGTTCCTTGCACGTCTCGAAGGACGCATTGGCCTCGTTGTGGTTCTTGAGATCGAGCGTTTTTCGGATATATGTGCCGTCCTTGGACGAGACGCCGGTGACAGCCTATTGAGGGCCGTCGGAGCGCGACTTGAAACAAATTTTCCTGATGGCCTGCTTGGGCGGATCGAGGGGGCATTGTTTGCTTTGCTCACTGGGAAGGAGGACGATCCCGCACTTTGCGCAGATAGGCTTCTAAGCCTCTTTGAGGAGCCTGTTGTCATCGACGAAACGTCTGTGATTATCGCCCTTCGACTGGGTCTTGTGCAGGCTGGACCATTGCGCGCCGAAGCCGCTCTCGGCGCTGCCGAGTCGGCCCTCGATACCGCGAAAAAGACTTCTGAGGCCTGGTCGATCTATAATCCGGCGATCGCTCTTCGGCAGGCTCGCTTGCGACGGCTCGAGACTGATATCCGTGCCGGGCTGCGCGACCAACAATTCTTCCTTCTCTATCAGCCGCAGGTCGATCTTTCGAGCGGACGGTTCGTTGGGGCTGAGGCGTTGTTGCGGTGGCGTCATCCGGAGCTTGGCGTCATTTCGCCGGCAGAATTTATACCGATCGCCGAATCTTCGGGATTGATCTGCAATATCGGCCGATGGGTCTTGACGGAAGCTTGCGCCGAGGCTTCGCGATGGCCGTTCGGTACTGTTTCGGTGAACATGTCGCCTGTTCAGTTCGACCGGTCCGATGTTGAGGCGGACGTTCGCCTCGCGCTGTCGACTAGCGGATTGCCTGCATCAAGGCTTTGTATCGAGCTCACCGAATCCGTCTTCCTTAACGACAGTGGCCGATCGGTCGAAAAGATGGCGGCGGCTCGCGGGATGGGCGTTTCACTAGCGCTGGACGATTTCGGAACGGGTTACTCGTCAATGAGCTACCTTGCCGATCTCCCGCTCGACAAACTCAAGATCGACCAATCATTCGTCCGCAGAATGACTGGAGCTCAAGGCGTTCTGGAAATCGTTAAAGCAATCGTGTTTCTGGCGCGCGGTCTCAACCTTGAGATCGTCGCGGAAGGCGTGGAAGGCGAGGCGGAGGAGGCATTGCTTCGACAGCTTGAATGCCAAACCGGGCAAGGCTATCTTTTCGGCAAGCCGCAGATTGCTTCTGAGATGATCGCACATTTTGGCCTGTCCATGCACGTGGCATGACGAGCGCGACGCTGCTTCAAAAAGACAGGTGGAGCGAAAAAAGTCTGATTAGGTGAGCCATTCCGGGCGTCCCGTTCTGACCTTTGCTGCCCACGGGCAGTCGTCCGCCACCTAATTCCAATGAAACTCCACGGGGAAGGCATCTGACTTGAAGAGGCGGGTAAACTCGCCCGTGCGATACGGCGACGTTGATCGATGCGGATTTTCGCCGGTGAGCAAACCACCAACGGGCGCGGGCGGAGTCGGGCGGTGGGAATGGGAAGCATCGTCACGGGGTGACGGCAATGCCCACGGCGGATCTCTTAGTCGAACTCTAATGAAACCCACCCGAGGCGGCTTTCCTCGTAAACCCCTTGCGCAGGAACTAGAGTGGACGGTTCGGTGAAGCACCCGAGGGCGACGGCGATCAGTTCCTTCCTGAATTCCGGCATCCAGAAAACCGTCGATCCGCATGCAGGGCAGAAGTGGAACTCGATCGATTGTCCGCTGTCACCGGAGCGGATATAGCTGGTCGACTCTCCGGACGTTTTAACTTCCTCCCTATTGAAGAACACCGCCACTCCGAACGCGCTGCCTGTGCGACGTTGGCACGCGCGGCAATGGCAGGCGGAAATCTTGACGGGATCTGTTTCGGCGGCGATTGAAAGCTGGCCGCATGAGCAGCATGCTGATCGTTTCATTTCTCGCTCCTCATGAAAATAAGCCTATGCGAAAATCCATCCGCTGTGGACCCGCCCGCGGTTGGTGTAAACCTAACGTTACTGCGATTCTTTTTCGACCACACGCCGCCTGATCGCCGCCGCGAGGAAAACCCGCGAAAGGCCATGATGACGCGGCTCGCGTTAATGAATGTGTGAAGTCACTTGGCGATCACCGATACCGCAATGATTGGGATGATCACCTGATGTCGCCACTCACTTCCGGGATGATGACGAGGCCGCCAATCGTGCCTGGACACGCCTGTGAAGTAGCCTGTCATGCCGGTAATGGCGGACAGCGCGATGCTGGTACAACCAGTTGGGACTGGAGCCGACCCAGTCCGTCTACGATACGACGAGAGGCATCAGGCGAGCTGAGATCTGATGTCCCACTTTCAAGCGTCGTTTCTGATGAGGTTATCTATGTTTTCATAATTCTCGTCCGATACTCCTTGTTTGTGCCGAGCGTGTGAGGCGATGGGGCGGGAACGTGCTCGTGTGAAGGACCAGCTATGTTCTTAGATGACGACGAAGCGCTCGAAGCAGCCCAACTCACGAAGCAGACGCTTGTGGACACGCAAGAGAGGATGGGTATGATGCTCGACCTGATGCCCATGGGCTTTCTCATCCATACCAAACAGGGCATCATTTTTGGGAACCAGGAGGCCGCGCGCCTTCTGCAGGTCCGGCAAAATGAAGTGGTGGGACGACATTTCTTGGACTTTCTGGCGACCCATGTCGAAGAGGCTGCCAAGCAGATGGAGGAAGCCTTTCACGGCAGAATTAGCGTGGAGCCGACCGAGGCCGAGGTCAGAACTAACGGGGGCCCAACGCGGACCATCAAACTCATCGCGGGCGCGCTGCCTTGGGAGGGCAACCCGGTCGTGCAACTTCTCCTCCAAGACATAACAGACCTAAAGACCATCCAGGACAGACTACATCTGCTGGCGGTCACTGACGAACTCACGGGAGCATTCAATCGCCGCCACGCCTTCACGATTGGCCACCGGTTGTTCGACGCACGGAATGCCGCTTCTCCTAGGCTCGCGCTTGCGGTCCTGGACGTCGACCACTTCAAGCGTGTCAATGATACCTACGGGCACTCGGCCGGCGATGCCGCTCTCAAAATGTTGACGCAGTCCATCCAGGCGGTCATCGAAGCTGACCCGTCCCTGAACGCCACGCTCGCCCGCGTCGGCGGCGAAGAGTTCATGATCCTGTTGCCGGGCATGGCGCCAGAGGCGGTGCATGAAACGTGCGAGCAGATCAGGCTCGAGATCGAGCGCCGGCATGTTTTATCAACAGCGGGCACATTCCAGATTACCGTCTCGATCGGCGTTGCGTGGCGAAACGAAATGGATAGTTCTTTCGACATCCTTTATTCGAAAGCCGATAGTGCGCTCTATGAGGCGAAGGCGGTCGGTCGAAATCGAGTATGCTTTGATGATTCATCACAATCGCCCTCGAAAAGTCGGATGCCAACCTAGAGGCTGGAGCCGAGTTGTGCGAAGCATGCTACCAGCGGCAGACGCGCTTTTTGGTGTAGATCCAGCGATGGTGGTAACGGTGCCGAACTACCTTCACACGACAGCGGGGTCCGTGGCGGTAGTAATCACGCCCATGGGAACGGCGCCAATCGCGACGATCATGGTATCGATCCCATGAACTCCCGTGACGATCACCAATCGTTACCGTTACGCTATCGGCCAAACTTGGGCTTGCTGATGTGAAGATAGATGCCAGCCCCAACATGGTCGCGATCAATAACGTTTTCATTTTGGCAACTCCGTAAAAATGGCTTCAGCCACAAAACGCAGCCTTCGGGTGAGAGTTCCCGGGTCAGGCTTTGGTCCTATCCACGACTGTAGAAGGAAATTTCCTGTGGCCGGTCGGCTGAGTAGGGAAGAGAGGCATCCCATCGTAAGGCCCTTTCGGACGGGCGCTGGATTCCAATAAGCGAAGTTTAACCGGTTTAGGCCTGTCGGTCGGCTGTTCAGCTGGTCAATCCGTACGCGCTTGGCGCAGGTTGTAGGAGCGACATGATTTACTTACGCGCGAGATTTTCGATCGGTTCGATGTGGATATCGACGCCATATTTCCGGCGAAGATCAGAGGCGAGCTTTTCCATCGGCTCCGCCCGCCGCGCTGCGAGCACGAGATTGACCTTCTGCGCCGCCAGCCAGTTCGGCAACTTCAAGCCCAAGGCCGCTTTTGATGCGCCTGTGATCAAGGCCTGTTTTCCCGGCGCGACGCCCAACTTTTCCACAACGGAGATTTGTGTTCTCGCATTAGCTGTGCGTTGCATCTGTTTTCCTTTCAATGAACGCGCTACTGCCATCACGTTCTGCGCGATATGCTTGGGCGTGCTGGTGGACAAACTCCCGAACGCCGAGCGGCGGCGTTTTGGAGACCCGTCCCACGTCCTGGGTCAGCCGATCATAGCGGTTTTGCTGGATGAGGAGCGCCATCGTGGCGAGATGAGCGAGCACATGCGGGGTCAGCATGCCGCTGTCCTCCAACGCCTTGCGCCAGGGTTCCCAAGGCACGTCCACATAGCTGATCGTTTGACCAAGCGCTTTTGAGAACTCCTCGGCAATGTCGATCATGTCCTGTGATCGCGCACCGGTCAGTTCATAGATCTTGCCGATGTGGTCGGCCGGCGCCTCCAACACCGTGGCAATGACCCTCGCGACATCGTCGCTTGCGATCGGCGAAATCTTACCATCGCCGAAGGGAAGCCGAATTTGCTGATGCTGACGGATCGACTGCATGGACAAGCGAAGAAAGAAGGTATCGAGGAAAGCTGTTGGACGGATATGCACAACGGGCAATCCGGACCAATTCAGCGCCTGCTCCGCAAGCCAGTGCAGCTTTTGCTGCGGGCTGTCAGTGGTCGACGTGATACCCATCTGCGACACCGTCATTTGGGAGATGTTCACGAATGCATCGACCTTGTGATGTTTCGCCACGGCGGCCAAGTTGATCGTTGCCTCAAGATACGACGGCGATACGCTCATTCCAAAGTATACCCGGTCGCAGCCTTCAATCGCGCGATGGGCGGCATGCAGATCGAGAAGATCGCCAACCGCGATCTCGACGCCTCGTTCCGCCAGCCTGGCTGATCGCTCATCGGCCTTGCGGACCATCGCCCTTACCTTACATCCGCGTTTCACCAAGTGATCGCACACGGCGTGACCGACGGCGCCGGCGGCACCGGTGACTAAGATCGGGTTCGTCATTTCCTACTCCTTGTAAGCCGCTGCGGGGCATATCCCGGAAGTTCGCGGCTGAATTCAAATATGGCCCGCCTGCTTTGCAGGCTAACTGCCACGGTCGTCATATAGGTTTGCGAAGAGAGCCAGCATTATACCCGAAACTCTCGGTGTTAGCGCAACATGTCATTCAGAATGCGGTCGACCAGTGTGCCGAAATGCCGACCGGAAAAGTTTTGACTAAGACGCTTGAAGCAGTGTCCGGTTCATCCGCTCGACACGACCTTTGGCCTGGCTGGAGTTCAAGGAATCTTGACCCCGAACATTAACGGGCACAGATACGGTATGGTGGTTCGGGCGGCGTTCGCCGTCGCCATCCGGAGGCCGGCCTACCCGAATGCAGACCGGCCGCCAAGATCAACAGACCGGCACGGACGCGTCGGTCGCCGGCCGACTGCGGTTCATCCCCCCGTAACGCTTTTCATGACGGCTCGCTGCATCGAACGCGGTGTCAGGCGATTTGAAAAGATGATGATCTTGTTCATGAACCCTGCAAGTACGGAGGCCTTGCCTTGTGACAGCGCGCGAAGACCGCTTTGGGCGACAGGACGGGGCTTCATCGTCAGAATACGCAGCATGCGCGAGACAGGGGCGCTAGCGGCCGAATCGAATCCTGTTTCGGTGTGGCCCGGGCAAAGGCAGGTGACAGTTACGCCGCGAGGGCGCAGCTCGTCGTGCAGCGCTTCACCAAAGGACAGGACGTAAGACTTCGTAGCGGCATAAGCGGCAAACCCAGGAACGGGCTGGAATGCCAGAATGCTTGCAATAAGGAGTATCTGTCCAGACCCGCGGGTTGCCATATCCTGCCCAAAGATAAAGCTCAGCTCCGTTACCGCGGTGATGTTGAGCTGTATCATAGCGGTCGTGCGCTCCAGTGAGGTGTCTAAAAAGTCCCCGTGCAACCCATAGCCGGCATTGTTCACCAGAATATCGATCTGCAGCGACTTGTCGTCCAGACTGCTCTTCAAGCGAGCGGCAGCGCCAGGGACCGCAAGATCGATTGGTTCGACAACGATCTCGACACCATATTTCTGTCGAAGCTCTATGGCGAGCTTTTCCATCGGCTCCCTGCGCCGGGCGGCAAGCACGAGATTCACCTTCTGCGCTGCCAAGAGTTCTGCATATTCGAGACCCATGCCACTGGACGCACCGGTGATCAAGGCCCGCTTCGCTGCGGCACCATTCAATTTTCCTACGAGGGATGTTTGCGTTTCCGCGTTAGCAATATTTTGCATTTGTTTTCCTTTCAATTGCATGGATATTTCGAAGGAGCTGACACCAGGTCGTGCTTGTTCGCCCCTGCAAAGTTGAATCTTCACCGGAGCAGGACGTTCAGGATGCGCTCGACCAGCTTGGGCCGTCGGGGTAGGCGGCCTTGACCAGCCTGTCATAGCTGTCAACGAACGCGTTGATTTCAGATTCATGCACCAAGGCGTAGTCGGGAGCGATGCAGGTCTGCCCGCCGCTGAGGAGCTTCCCCCAGACGATGTCGGACAAATATCGGTCCTGCACGCTGCCCTTGGCGACAATGGTCGGAGACTTGCCGCCAAGTTCGAGCGTAACGGGAACGAGGTTTTCGCTCGCCGCCTTCATCACCGCGCGCCCTACGGCGGTGCTACCAGTGAAGACAAGGTGATCGAATGGCAGTGCAGAGAATGCAGAACCGTCTCCGTTGACAAGAGCAACCTGTTCGTCAGGGAAGAGTTCGCCAAGCACAGACGCGAGCACGTCATTGGTCGCCGGTGTGAGCTTGGACTGGCTTAAGCATGACGCGGTTCCCCGCAGCGATCGCGGTAACCAGCGGCATCAGTGACAGGTGGATGGGGTAGTTCCAAGGCGAGATCACGCCCACGACGCCAACGGGCTGATACTCGATCCAGGCCCGGCCGAATTGCATCAGGAGCGAGACATGACGGCGCTCAGGCAGCATAAAGCGGCGCAAGTTTTTGCTTAGATAATCGATGCCACTGACTACACCGAGGACCTCCATGATCGCCGTCTCGTGCCGAGCACGATGCCCAGAGTCCGACGCGACGGCCGCCTCAAGAGCCGCGCGGTGAGCGATCAGCGCCTGCTTCAGTTTAGCGAGATCGGCGCGACGATGAGCGCGTGATGGGGCTCCATCGCGCAGGAACGCGGCGCGTTGGCGAGCGAGAAGGCCGTCCATATGATCGGCGTCTGTGATTTTTGCTATGGCGTTCATGGTGCAATCCGATGTAGACAAAAGAAACATTGAGATCTATATAGAGCGCAATGTTACCAGTGTCAACAATGTTTCTATGAGAAACTTCGAGGTACCATGCAGGCTACACCCCACCGCCCTTATCATCACGGTGATCTCCGCCGTGCGATTATTGAAACTGCTCTGGACATGCTTCGGACAGAGAAGGACTGGCAGTTCACACTGCGGGAAGTCGCCCGCCGGGCCGGCGTCAGCCACGCTGCGCCCTACAAGCACTTTCCGGATCGGACTGCCCTTCTGGTCGAACTCGCCATGATTGGTTTCGATCGACTGCGCGAGGCGCTGGTGGAGGCGAAACCCCAAGCCCCCCGATCTCTGCTCGAGGAAATCACTCCGATATCTCTGGCATATGTCGCGTTCGGAACCGACAACCCGGCCTTATATCGCCTGATGTTCAGCCCGGAGGAGGGGCGGGCCGTAGGGATGCATCTCGATCAAAGGGCGCTCGCTGTATTCGACGTAGTGCTGGACATGCTTGGACGCGGTCAGGCTGCTGGGACCATTCGCAAGCGGCCAGTCAGGGGGCAGGCAACCGCCGCATGGGCGCTCATTCACGGCATCACTTTGCTCGCGATCGATGGACTTCTGGTGCCAGAAAAGGTCGGATCGGCGCCGCTGGACGCAGCCATCGCTACTCTGGTGGACGGCCTGGCAATCCCGCAACCGAATACTTAGCTGAACGACGCCAGGGCCGCATGGCAAATCGACTTCGCTTCCCGGCCTACGTCTTAGATCAAGTGGCGTTGGTCGGAGCATACGTGGATGCTTGGGCGGCCTCTCGGTAGCCCGCACCCGCTCTGTCTGAGAGCGGGGCCATTGCCCATTGCGCAAGGTCCCGAGCGCGGCCATGACAAGGCTCACTACCCCGCATGACTCAGATTCCGCGCTTGTGCCGACTTCAGCACCAAGGTCTGCCACTTTCGTTCCGGCTTTCCCATCGCCCCTTGGGCGAGGCGCAGTTTCGCGGTTGTCATAACGGCGCGCCACCGTTTCGGCCACGCGCACGAGCGACTTCCAATCCGGCTTTTGTTAGCTCAACAATCAGCGCCCGTTCAAATTCGGCGAGCGCGGCGAGATAAACACATTGTCAGAAATCCTGCGACGTCAGCCAATCGGCGAAAATCTTCGATAGCCGCCGCTGGCTGCCGGCTTTTGGATAAGCGAGGTAGTGGCCGATGTAGCGGTTGTCGCGGCTGTTGCTGAACGGGCGAACCAGACGCCCGCTGTCCAGTTCGCGCCTTGCCAGAGTGTTGGACTCTAGCGCCACTCCCAGCCCGTTTGCCGCGGCGTCGACAGCGAGAAAGCTACGGTCGAAGCTCATGGCGGGGAGGGGTGGAGGTCCGAGATTGTTGAGTTCGAACCAGTCGATCCATTGGATCCTTTTCAGGTCGCTGCGGATGAGGGGAAGATGCGCGAGATCGCGCGGGTTTTTCAGTCTTTCAGCCATCTTTGGAGAACACAGCGGAGAAATGATCTCTTCTCCGAGCGGCACGACGATCAAATCTTCTCTGTTCGATGGTTCGCCGTAGACGATGTCGACATCGAAGAGGCCGTCAACGAAACGCGCATAATTTGTGCTTGCGGCCACCCGGACCTCAACCCCCTCGTTCTTGCCCAGGAAGTCGGGAAGACGTGCCGAGAGCACCTGCGCGGCGTAGCTCGGGGCGCAATGGACTCGGAGCAGATGAGCCTTGTTGGATGTGATTGTCTCAACACCACGACGTAGCTCTTCGAAAGCGTTTGACGCGTGGCCCAACAAAGTCTGACCCGCTAGCGTCAATGTTACCTTGCGGGTGCTTCGCTCAAACAAAGAGGTTCCAAGGTCCTTTTCGAGCTTCGCAATGGCGTGACTTACGGCGCTCGGGGACAGGTGCAGCTCCTCGGCTGCAGCGCGGAAAGATGCCAGCCTGGCTGCGGCTTCAAAGATGCGGACCGCGGAGAGTGACGCCATTTGTAACATCGGATTAGTGAACCAGATTCACCCACCGTTGTAAACTTCGCGTTTGTCGAACGGCGTCAACTCGGTCAGTTTCGACCCCGCCAGCCAACTGACTTGTCAAAGATTTGCCAGATGCTGGGAAGCATCGGGAGGAGATTACATGCTACTGAATGGGAAGACCGCGGTCATTTCGGGCGCGGCGAGCAGGCGCGGCATCGGCCGTGCGACGGCCCGGCTTTTCGCCGAGCATGGCGCTCGCGTCGCCATCCTCGATATAGATGCCGACGCCGCTGCGGAGGCCGCCGAGGCACTGCCGAGCGTCAAGGCCGGTAGCCACGTGGGATTGCGCTGCGACGTCGCCGACAAGGCATCCTGCGCGGATGCCGCATCCAACGTCATCGCCTCGTTCGGTTCGGTGAACGCGCTCGTCAACAATGCCGGCATCACCCAGCCGGTCGGCACGCTCGATATCACCGCGTCCGACTGGCAGCGGATCGTCGCGGTCAACATGACCGGCGTGCTCTTCCTCAGCCAGGCCTTCATCCCATACATGCGCGACAATGGTGGCGGATCGATTGCCTGCATGTCCTCGGTGTCGGCGCAGCGGGGCGGCGGCATCTTCGGCGGACCTCATTACTCCGCAGCCAAGGCAGGGGTGCTCGGCCTCGCCAAAGCGATGGCCCGCGAATTCGGTCCAGCCGGCATTCGCGTCAACTCCGTCACGCCTGGCCTCATCCAGACGGATATCACCGGTGGCAAACTCACCGATGAGATGCGCGCCGACATCATCAAGGGCATCCCCCTGAGCCGGCTCGGAGAGGCCGCCGACGTCGCGAATATTTACCTGTTCCTTGCCTCGGATCTGTCGGCCTACGTCACCGGCGCGGTCATCGACGTCAACGGCGGCATGCTGATCCACTGAGGTTCAATCCGGAGAGAGACCGACATGAGCCAGATTGGCCACAACATCAGCCTGACAGAGCGCGCCCGGCGCATCCGCCGTCACGCGCTGCGTATGGGCGAAGTGCAGGGGCAGGGTTATATCGCCCAGGCGCTCGGCGTCGCCGACGTCCTTGCCGTATCCTACTTCCACGCCACGAACTACCGGCCGGAAGATCCCGACTGGGAAGGCCGCGACAGGTTCCTGTTGTCGATCGGCCACTATGCGATCGCGCTTTACGCAGCTCTGATCGAAGCCAAGATCATGCCCGAGGACGAGCTGGAAACCTACGGCACGGATGACAGCCGGCTGCCGATGTCAGGCATGGCCGCCTACACGCCCGGCATGGAAATCACCGGCGGGTCGCTCGGACACGGACTAGGCATTGCTGTCGGCATGGCCTTGGCGCTGAAGCGGAAGAAGTCCTCTTCCTTTGTCTATAATCTGTTTTCCGACGGCGAACTCGATGAAGGTTCGACCTGGGAGGCCGCGATGTCGGCAGGCTCCTACAAGCTCGACAATCTGATTGGCATCGTCGACGTCAATCAGATGCAGGCTGACGGCCCGTCGATCGGCGTGCTCAATTTCGAACCGCTCGGCCCCAAGTTCGAAGCCTTCGGCTGGTTCGTCCAACGTGTCGATGGCAACGACATCGATGCGCTCGTTAAGGCGTTCGATGCCGCTCGTCATCACGCCGAGGCGGCGCCTCGCGTCATCATATGCGACACGAAGATGGCGAAGGGCGTCCCCTTCCTCGAGGCGCGCGATCGAAACCACTTCCTGCGCGTCGAACCCCACGAATGGGCCGAGGCCCTCAGGATCATCGATGCGGGAGTGCAAGCATGAGGCGCTCGAAGTACATCCGGCCTGCCCATCTTGAAAGCGGCATCGACAAGCCCCGCCTGACGACGTCGGCGATGATCGCATCGATCGCCGGTCCCGATCAGCCGACGAGACCGGCACCCTTCGGCAACGCGCTTGCCATTCTGGCGCGGAATGACGAGCGCATTGTCGGCATGTCCGCCGACCTTGCAAAATATACCGACCTTCATGTGTTCCGCGCTGCCCATCCCGACCGCTTCTACCAGATGGGGATGGCGGAACAGTTGCTGATGATGTCTGCCGCGGGCATGGCGCGCGAAGGCTTTCAGCCTTGGGTGACGACATATGCCGTCTTCGCCTCCCGGCGGGCCTACGACTTCATCTGCCTGGCGATTGCCGAGGAGATGCTTGATGTGAAGGTCGTCTGCGCCCTTCCGGGCCTGACGACGGGATATGGGCCGAGCCATCAGGCGACGGAAGATCTCGCAATGTTCCGCGGCATGCCGAACCTGACAATCGTCGATCCATGCGACGCGAGCGAGATCGAGCAGGCGGTTCCGGCGATCGCCGCCCATAAGGGCCCGGTCTACATGCGCCTGCTGCGCGGCAACGTTCCGCTGGTTCTGGAGGAATACGGCTACAAGTTCGAACTCGGCAAGGCCAAGCTCCTTCGTGACGGCAACGACACTCTCATCATCTCGTCGGGGCTGATGACGATGCGCGCGCTCGAGGCTGCCAAGCAGCTTCGAAACGACGGCGTCGACGCTGCCGTCCTGCACGTCCCGACCATAAAGCCGCTCGACGAGGCGACGATCGTCGCCGAGTGCCGCAAGGGCGGAAGGCTGGTGGTCGTGGCGGAGAACCACACGGTCATCGGCGGCCTTGGAGAGGCAGTCGCCGGAACGCTTATGCGTGCCGGCGTCGCACCGCCGGCCTTTCGCCAGATCGGCCTGCCCGACCAGTTCCTGGAGGCGGGCGCCTTGCCGACGCTTCATGACCAATACGGGCTATCGACCCTGAAGGTGACGGAGGCGGTCAAGACCTGGCTCTCGACCTGACGACCTCGGCCGGTTGAGGAGAGATGTCGGCCGCTTAAACAAGCTTGTGATGGAGGATGAAATGAGCTTGCAGATTAACAGAAGATATTTCCTGGCGACCGCCACTGCTGCGCTCGCGGCCCCGGCAATCGTGCTTTCAAGCCGGTCCGCCAGCGCTGCCGCCACGACCTTGACCCTTGGCCATGGCGCCGCGCCCGGCAATCCCAGAACCGTCGCTGCCGCTAAATTCGCGGAACTCGTCAAGCAGAAGACCGAAGGTCGTATCCAGATCAACGTCGCAGGCGCCGAGACGCTTGGCAGCGACTCCGCGATGCTCACCAGCCTCAGGACGGGCGCACTTGATTTCACGGCCAACAGCCAGGGCGCCACATCCGCGATCGTACCGGAGCTCAGCGCGCTCGGCCTACCCTTCCTGTTCGAGGACACCGGCAAGGCGATGGCCGTGCTCAATGGCCCGGTCGGGACCGAACTCAACAAGCGGTTCGAGGCGGTGGGCGTCGTTCCCCTGGACTGGTGGGACAACGGCATCCGGCACCTGACGAACTCGAAGCGGAAAGTGATTTCGCCTGCCGACCTGGCGGGCATGAAAATCAGAACACCGGCCGATCCCATGACCATCGACATTTTCCAGGCATTGGGAGCAGGCACCGAACAGATCGCCTTCGGCGAGCTCTACATCGCCCTGCAGCAGGGCGTTGTCGATGGGCAGGAGAATCCGCTCGCCAATATCGAAAGCTCGAAGCTTCACGAGGTCAACAAGTACATCAGCCTGACCGCCCACAAGTGGGAATCCACACCGTTCCTGATGTCGAAGATGGCTCAGGCCCGCTTGGGGTCTGATTTAGAGGCGGTCAAGGCTGCGGCCAAGGAGGCAGGAGATCTGCAGCGGAAGCTCTCGAGCGAAAAGACCGCTGAGGTGCTCGAGAACTTCAAGAAGAACTCCGCCGTCGAGGTCGTGGAAGTGGACCACGACGCTTTCGTCAAGGCGACCGCGTCCGTCGCGGACAGCTGGAAGAAGAAGCCTTTCGGCGATTTTGTCACCCAGGTGGAAGCGGCTACGAGAGGCTAACGCTCTACCCACAATCCGGAGGCCCCATGAGCAGGTTCTATTCAGCCGTCGATCTGGTCGCCGGCATCATCGTTATCTTTGCGCGTTTGGTCATCATCGTCAGTGGCATCGCGCTGACGGTGGTCACCACGGCCAATGTCGTTGCCCGATATGCTTCGGCGAGCGGGGGACTGTCGTTCGCCCAGGAGCTGCCGATGTTGATGTTCCCCTGGTTCATCATCGCCGGGATCATCATCGCGGCCCATGCGGGTGGGCATATGGCCGTCGAATGGCTCTACGAAAAGCTTGACGGGGGCGCTCGCACGACGGCCCTGATCGTAGCGAACGCGATCAGCGTCGCCGCATTTGTGGTGCTGGCGTATCAGGCGACCGTGGTGGCCGAGATCGCCGGCGCTGAACGGAGCCCCGTTCTGCAGCTTCCAAACAGCATCGGCTACTATTCGCTGTCGATCGGCGCGGTACTCGTGTCCATCGTCACCATCGCTGCATCCGCCCGTGTTCTCCGGCTGGGCTGGGATCACCGGCTCGAGATCAAGCCCGAGGAGATCGCGCTATGACACTTGTCATGATCGTGTCCTTTTGCATCTTGATGGTCCTCGCCGTTCCCGTCGGCTATGCGCTGATCATCGCAGCCGGCCTAGGCGTCCTGTTCAACGGTTACGTCCCGCTCTCGGTCGTCGCCCAGCAGGTCTACGACCAGACCCAGTCCTTTCCGATGCTGGCGCTCCCGTTCTTCATGCTTGCCGGCACGCTAATGCTGGGTGGCGAACTTGGGCGTCAGCTCCTGGAGCTCGCGTCTCGCGCGATGCAGCGGTGGCGGGGCGGGCCGCTTTCGACCACGGTCGTATCCTCCGTCGTCTTTGGCGGCGTATCCGGCTCGGCGGTGGCGAATGCGAGTGCGCTCGGCTCCGTTCTCATCCCCTGGCAGAAGAAGCATGGGTTCCCACCGGCGCTCTGCGCTGCCAACAACGCGACCTCCGCTGTCATCGACGTCCTCATCCCGCCTTCGATCCCGATGATCCTCTACGCTTTGATCAGCGGCGTCAGCGTTGGCGACTTGTTCATCTCCGGCATTGTTCCGGGGCTGATCATGGCGGCGAGCTTCGTGTTCGTCTGCTGGTACGTGTCAGTAAGGCGAGGGTATGCCATTGAGGCCGTGAAGATCCGCAAGCGCGAGCTGGCGCGGCTGGCACTGCAAAGTTTCCCGGCAATCCTGCTGCCGATCCTGATCATTATCTTTTTGCGATCCGGCCTGGCGACGCCGACAGAGGTCTCGGTCCTGTCGGTCGTCTACTCGCTGCTGCTCAGCATCCTCTTCTACCGTGACCTGACCTGGAAACGCTTCTGCGAGAACATGGTGGAGGCGGGCGTCGCGACGGGCGTCGTCATGCTCGTGATCATGGGCAGCGCGGCGGTAGGCTGGGTGCTGACGTTCGATCAGGCTCCGCAGCACATGGCCGAATGGGTCTCGACGCACATCTCCAGCCCGATCGTCATCATTCTCATGATGAACCTGATCATGCTGGTGGTCGGCATGCCGCTCGACATGCCGCCGGCGATCCTCCTGCTCGGGCCGATCTTCGTTCCTCTGGCCGATTCCATCGGCCTCGACCGGGTCCAGCTTGGCCTGATGATGGTGATCAACCTCGGGATCGGGCTCTACACGCCGCCGATTGGCACGACCCTGTTCATCTCCTCGTCGATTGCGAAGGCCCCGCTCGGGACGACGACCAACGAGCTCTGGCCGTATTTCGGCATGGCCATGCTCCTCCTCCTTGCGGTCAGCTTCGTGCCCGCGCTGACGATCTACTGAGGAGCGTTCGATGAGTGAAACGTCAACGAATGTCATCAACGTCCGAGGACTTACAAAGTCCTACGGTGCGACCTCGGTCCTCAGAGGCGTCGATTTCTCCGTTGCTCGAGGGGAGGTTCATGCGCTGCTTGGCGGTAACGGGGCCGGCAAGTCGACGATGATCAAGATCATCACCGGTGCGGCCTCGAAGAACGATGGAGAGATCCGCTTCTTCGACAGCGAGGGCAGCGAACGGAGCGAGGCCGAGGGCAGGGCGAAGGTTGCCGTCGTGCACCAGGAACTTGCGCTCCTGCCGCATTTAACCGTCGCCGAAAACATTGCCCTGCCGCATCAAAGGAGAGGTGCGGGCTTGTTTCGGCGTGCGGCCGCAGCGGGACAGGCCTACGGTGCGTTGAGGATGATCGATCAGGACTTTGCCGCGAGGTCTTTGCACAGGCTGGTTGGAAGCCTCAGCCTCCACGAAGGTCAGATGGTTGAAATTGCCAGGGCTCTTTCATCGGGTGCGGAATTGATCCTCCTCGACGAGCCGACTGCCAATCTGACAGCTCTTGAGACGGAGAGACTGTTCGTGGTCCTGAGGCGGCTGACCCGGGATACCGGCCTGTCGGTTGTGTTCGTCTCGCACAGAATGAAGGAGATCAGGCAGATCGCGAACGTCTGCACGATCATCCGCGACGGCCGCACAGTGGTCGACCGCCAGTCGATGGAAGAGCTGACGGACGCCGGCATCATCGAAAAGATGGGACAGGTGGCGACTTCCCATGCGCCGGAGGGGGCAGCACCGCTGCCTGAATACAGGAGGGACGTCGGCTCTGCGACGGACATAATCACCATCGAGGATGCCGGTTTCAGGCTGGAACTGCTGCCGGGCACCGTTCTCGGTGTTGCGGGCGCACCGGCTGGACCAGCGGCACTCATCGAAGGGCTGACAGGCGCCGCCCGAAAGAAGCGGTGGACGGTAGCGCGGGCCGGATGGCCGGACCATCTTCGATCGCCCCGCATGGCCGCCCGTCTGGGCGCCGGATTCGTGACCGGCGATCGGGCACACAAGGGAGTTCTTCACAGCCTTCCGATCATCGACAACGTCCTGGCATCCCGCCGCGTGACGAGAGGCTCGCTTCTCACTGGCCGCTCAGAAGGGGCCGAATGCGTCGATCTGCTGAAGGCTTTGAAGGTCAAGGCGGCTTCGGTCTGGGATCTGCCGAACACGCTGAGCGGTGGCACGCAGCAAAAGCTGCTGCTTGCTCGCTGGCTGGGCGTACCATCCCGGCTGCTGGTCCTCGAGGAACCGACCAGAGGCGTCGATATTGGAACCAAGCGTGAGATCTATCAGCTCATCAGACAGATGGCCGCTTCGGGCACAGTGATCGTTTGGTGGTCCACTGAAAATGTCGAACTGCTGGAAGTCTGCGACCGCGTCATCGCCTTCGACACCGAGGGACGGTGCGCCGGCATGCTGGAGCGGGACGTCTTCAGTGAAGAGAAACTTGTCAGCTTGACTGGAATGGCCGCATGACCGAGACCCAGGTACAAATCGCGCCGACAGAGGCGCCGACAACCCAAATTAGACAGAGGGAAAGCCTCTTTAGCGCCTACAGGACCGAGATCGCGATCGCTTTAGCCATCGTACTGCTGGCTCTTGCGGTCGGTTCGCAGGTTCCTCAGGCCCTTACCTGGGGTAACTTTGCCAACATCACGCAGGCAGGCGCGCCTCTTATCATCATGTCACTGGGCGTCCTTCTTGTCGTCATCACCGGCGGTATCGACCTGTCCGTCGGATCGGTCTTCTCCTTGACCGGCATGGTGACCGCGCAGGCGATGGCAAATGGATTTGGCGGGATCTCGGCAAGCTTGATCGGTCTAGGAGTTGGACTTCTGTTCGGATCGATCAACGGCTTCCTCGTCACGATCGCCGGCTTGGCGCCGTTCGTCGTGACACTCATCACCTTTGCCGTTGCCGGGTCGCTCGCCTTCATCGTCACGAACGGGCGCTCGATGCCAGTCGGAGATCCGGATTTCTGGCTCCTCAACAGCGGCAGTTTGATACCGGGTGTCCCGAACTATATCCTCTTCTGCGTGGTCCTTCTGATCGCGATCGAGCTTTTCTTGAAGAAGATGGTGGCCGGCCGCTGGTTCTATGCTGTCGGCAGCAGTTCGACGGCGGCCTATCTGCTCGGCATTCCGGTTAAGCGCACGAAGTTCATGGCCTATGTCGCGTCTTCGCTGCTCGCATCGTTCTCCGGCCTGCTGACGATCTCCTACATTCTGAACGCGGAATCCACGGCTGGGTCCAGCCTGATGCTCCAGGCCATCGCGGCGGTCGTAATTGGCGGCGCAAGCCTGCTTGGCGGCACAGGAACCGCGATCGGCGCGGTGCTGGGAGCCCTGATGATCACGGTCATCCAGAACGGCGTCAATCTCATAGGCATCAACAGCTTCTGGCAGGGGTCGGTCACCGGCGTCGCCATTCTCATTGCGGTCCTCATCGACCGCTTCAGCAAGTCGCGGCGGGGGGCCGTCTGACATCAACCCGGCACGAGCCGGTCTTTGGAGGAGGAATGAAAATGACAAAATCGAAACGCGCAGTTGGGCTGTTTGCCGGCGTCGCAATGGCGGCCCTTTCACTTGCTGCGGCCGCCCAGGCCGGGGAGAAGAAAACGGTGGCCTACCTGGCGCCATCGCTCGACATCTCCTACTGGCAGTGGGTCGGCTACGGCGTCAAGGAAAAGGCCAAGGAACTCGGCATGGACTACGTCGAGTTCACTTCGGAAAACTCGCCCGCAAAGCAGATGGATAACGCGCGTACCGCCGTGACCAAGGGCGTCGACGCCATCGTAATCGGCCCCGTCAGCTCGACGAGCACACCACCGCTCCTCGCATATCTGAAATCGCAGAACATCCCGATCGCATTCGCCGGCATCGGCCCGCAGCCCGGCCAGACCGACTACACGTCGTCGGTTACGGCAAACAATTACCAGACCGGCAAGGCGCAGGGTGAGTTCGTCTGCAAGCTTGCCAAGGAGCGCGGTGGCAACCAGGTCGGCATGCTCTCGTTGCCGCAAGACCGCGAGAACGCCCAGAAATATCTGAAGGGTGCCGAAGAGGCGTTCAAGTCGAGCGGCTGCGATCTGGCGCAGATGCTGGAGACCAGGGGGCTTACCGTCAACGAGGCGGTCACACAGGCCAATGACATGCTGACGGCCCATCCTGATATCAAGGCCATTTACGGCATGTATGATGAGGCAGGCACCGGCGCTGCTAAGGTGCTGCAGACCCGCGGTCTTACCGGCAAAGTCGGGATTGCAGTTGCCGACGGCAGCCCGACGACGATCTCGCTGCTGAAGTCGAACGCGATCCAGGGCATCTTCTTCCAGGAAGCCGTTGGACAGGGAATCGATGGGACGCAGCAGGTCTTCAACGCGATCTCCGGTGCCCCGGTGAAGAAGGATCTCGCTCTCGTCATGCCGCTCGTGACCGCCGACAAGGTCGAAAGCCCTGAAGCGAAGGCCGTCATCGCGCGCGTCTTCCCGCCGGCCAACTAAAGTGCGGTCGGACGCCGGACACAGTGGCCGGCGTCCATTAAACTAAATCGTCTTCGAGGAGCATCTATGGACGACCTACCGATCATCGATCCGCATTTTCATCTTTGGGACCTCGACAATAACTACTATCCCTGGCTGTCGGATGGCGTGAAACCGTCTGCCTTCGGCGACTATACCGCGATCAACAAGACTTACCTCATCGGCGACTTTCTGGCGGACGCCAGGAATCAGAACCTGGTGAAGGCAGTGCATCTCGACGTCGGATACGACCCGAAGGATCCGGCCGGCGAGACGCGATGGCTGCAGGGCATGGCCGACAAGCACGGGTTCCCCCACGGCATCGTCGGATATGCAGACCTCCGCAAGCCCGACGTCGGCGACCTCCTCGACGAACACATGTCCTACGCGAATTTCCGCGGGATCCGGCAATCGATGAACTTCCACGACGATCTCGCCAAGACCTACCTGACGGCACCCGGAGTGAGCCGGACAACGGAATGGCGGCGAGGCTTCAAGGAGCTCGCTCGCAGGGAGCTCAGCTTCGACCTCCAGGTCTACTACTGGCAGATGGAAGAATTTCTCGATCTGGCCCGCGACTTTCCCGATGTGCAGATCATACTGAACCATACGGGCATGCAGGTTGACGGCCCGAGCCATTTCGAGGGATGGCGAAACGGAATGCGCGTGCTCGCGCGGGCGCCCAACGTTGCATGCAAAATTTCCGGCCTTGGCATGGGAGACTGGACCTGGACCGTCGAAAGCATCAGGCCGTATATCGAGGAGGCGATTGCAGCATTCGGCATCGAGAGGTGCATGTTCGCTTCGAACTTCCCGGTCGACAAGCTGTTCGGCAGCTACGACAAGATCATGGACGGTTTCAAATCCATCACCGCCAGCTATTCTCCAGACGAGCGCCTCGCACTGTTTCACGACAACGCTGCGCGCTTCTATCGGTTATAGGGGGTCTCGGAGCCGGCGTAAATGTCGGCCACTGCGTGCACCCGACAGCAGCTGAACGCAAGCCGCTGTGGTCGATCGGTTGACACGACCGCCCCTTACGCCACTGACGCTGAGATAGCGCGGTCGCCGGTTCTGGCGCGGCGCAGCGATCGGCTTGTTGCCACAGAGTTCGCGTTTTAGGCCAAGAAGATCGCATAATGGATCGACGGGAACACCAATTCATCGGACACGCCGATGGGCGGTACTGTGAAGGGATCTACGCCGGCAAGCGCGCCTCGGCATAATGGTCGGCGGCCTCTTCCAGCACCTCTTCTGCCCACTGGTTCAGACTCTTTCCCGAAAGCTCAGCAGCAAGAGCTGCTCGGCGATGGACTTCGGGAGCGACACGAAACATCATCTTCCCAGAATAGGGTCGCTGGGGCTCTTTGCCGATTTTCCTGCAGGTCTCCAGGTAGTCATCGACTGCCTCATGGAAGGCTTTCTTGAGTTCAGCGACACTGTCACCGTGAAAGCCGATTACATCGGAGATACCTGCAATCCTGCCGAAAAACACATCGTCCTCAGCGTCGAATTCGATGCGAGCGTGATATCCGTTGTAGGTCATGATGTTCATGGCGTTACTCCAATCTGCATCAGGAACTCGCGAGCATCGCGCACCTGATAACGCTTTGCTTCCTTGGCCGGATGTGGTCTATGGAAGCTCGCAATGATCCCGTCTTTTTCAAACTTAACGCGGGAACCGTTCCCCTCAATGAGGTCGGCTCCGGCAGCCACAAGCAGATTCTCTATAGCGGCCCATTCAATGGTTCCCGAGACCGGGTCCGTGAAGACCGCCGCGAGAGTCTTTCTCTGCTTGCTGTTCATGCTAGCAAATATAGAGACGCTTGCTGATTATGCAAGCACAAACTCAACAGCCTCTTGAATTCATCCCAAAGGTCGTACGGGGGGCGTGGTGGGCAATAATCACGGGTCGGCAGTTCGTATCCCTTCAAGGCGCTCGGCCTTCAATGGCTGTCAAATATCGCTCTACAGACCGCTCCACGGCACGGGTGCCGTTGCTTTCAATTGTCCTGCCCGGGAACGCACCATAAATTGCTTCAAAACGATATGGCAGCACCGCGTCCGAAATCCCTTTCACTGTTCGGGCGTCGAGCGGGATGAGGTTCGGGTAGCTGCGCATGAAGCTGACCCAGTTGCGATCCATGGTCACCTGCATGGTGTCGCCGACGAAGAGTGCGCCGCGTCCGCCTTCAAGCCAGGGGCAATGAAGCACAGAGCTGCCCGCGAAATGGCCGCCACACCGGACCATGGTCGCCCGGTCCAGCTGCAGCGTCTCGCCGGTCCAACACGTTAGGGCCGCGCCAGATCGTTGCAGCCATCCGCCGTCATCGGCGTGGATATGGATCGGCACGTCTCCGTAGGCCTCGCTCCATTCGATCATCGATGAATAGAAATGGGGGTGGGAGATTGCAATTACGCTCAACCCACCCATGGCAGAAATCCGGTCTTTGCTAGCTTCGTCGATGAGGCTGAGACAGTCCCACAGGATATTGCCACCTGGTCCTTCGATGAAAAAGGCACGCTGACCAATTCCGAAGTGAGGAGAGATCTGCAGGCTGTGAATGCCGCGCGCTTCCTCGTTCCAGATGACGCTGTGCGTCTGGCTCAATTCCGCACTGTCCGTCCACTCTTGGCCTGCTTTCGGCACGAATTGGCGATCGTCTTGGCAGATCGGGCAGGCGGCCGGCGGTTCGGAGCTCTCGCTGAACTGGGTGCCGCATGTCACGCAGATAAAACACGTCATCCTCAAACAAACCGTTGGAGCGAGTCAATTTTGCGCGCCGGGGATTACCCAACCTGTTCCACAGCGAGGGTGCCCGCGGTAAGCGGCCTGATCAACGACTTTGCCGAAACGGTCGGATCTAGCCAGTCGGCCCATGCGTCGCGCTCGAGGATGACGATCTGACGGTCGTGGTACGGCGCAATGTCCGGCCCCGGTTCCATCGTCAGCATCGTGAAGGCTTGGCCTACCTCGGGTGTCTCGCGCCAGATGCCGGCGATGCAGAAGATCGGCTCGTCCTTCTTCGTGAATAGCCACTTGTCCTTGCGCTTCTTTTTCGGGTCCTTTGGGTCTGTGAACTCGTAGAAGCCGTCGGCAATGATGAGACAGCGATTGGAGGCGAACTCCCGACCCTCCGACCGGAAATTATACACCGGCCGCTTATTGGGTCCGGGCCAGCTCCAGCGCCGCTGCACGAGCTCGGCCTCATCGTTGGCTCCATCGATCGTCCTGACGATGGGACCGGGATCGGTGATCTTGATATCCTCCCGCGCTTGGAGGTTGGGTATGCCTTCACCAAAGCGGATCTTGATCTTCAGGTCGGCGAAGTCCTTCGCGATCGAAGCAGCATCCACCATAAGCCGGTAATCATTGCACATGCGTCCCCCATTACAGGTTGGTTGCTTCGAAAAATCGTTCCTGATATGTTCTATCTATGATGAGCGCGAAGGTTTTCCAGTCCGACGCGCCGCTCGACGAGCGCCGCGTCATCATAAGACGCCATGACGGCGATGTGGAGATGGTGGAGCTGCCATGGGGGCTTCGTCCCCGCGACGGCGGCCCGCGCGCCGTCAACGTCGTCCGATCGGAAGGACGGACCTTCCCGAACCACCGCTGTCTCGTCCCTGCCTCGGAGTTTCGTCATGAGAGCTTCAGCTTCTCGCTCGCCAATGGCGACTGGTTCTATTTCGCAGGGATCTGGCGGCCGGCGGTCGACGATTGGCCGGAAGCCTATGCCATCATGACCATCGAGGCGAATGCCGATATCGCGCCATTCCACGACCGCCAGATGGCGGTGCTGACGAGGGACCAACGCATGGCCTGGCTTGACGGTCTCGTCCCCGAAGACGAAATCCTGCGGCCGCTGCCGAGCGGGACCTTCCGGATCAAGCGCCACGCGGGCGCATCTGCCCAGCCGATGCTGGCGGTCTAAAGCGCCAACCGCAACTGCGGCTCCGTTGAAGCGGCGCGCCGTTCCAGCGAGGACAGGGTGACGCCGAGCAGACGAATGCCCTTTCGGGGCGGAAAGATCGGCGCCAGCAGCAAGCTGACGATCTCCTCCAGGTCGGTGATCGCCGCCAGAGGTGCCGCTACCGTCTTGCTGCGGGTAATCTGGTTGAAGTCGGCATATTTGACCTTGAGCGTCACCGTCTTGGCGCCAATCCCATTGGCCTCGCAATAACCCCACACCTTTTTGATCAGCGGCTGAAGCCCCTCGCGGGCCGGGTCGTAGGCATGGAGGTCCTGGGAGAACGTATCTTCGGCGCCGACGGATTTGCGCACCCGGTTCGGCTTTACCTGGCGTTCGTCGATACCGCGGGCGATGCCGTAAAAATACGGACCGGACTTCCCGAAATGCTCGACCAGGAACTCGAGCGTCTTCTGCTTGAGGTCGGCGCCGGTATCGATCCCGAGCCGGTGCATCTTTTCGGCCGTGGCGGGGCCGACGCCGTGGAATTTCTTGACGGGAAGCGCTTCGACGAAGGACGGCCCGTTCTTCGGCGTGATGACGGCCTGGCCGTTCGGCTTGTTCAGGTCGCTCGCCATCTTGGCGAGGAACTTGTTGTAGGAAATCCCGGCCGAGGCGTTGAGGCCGGTGACCTGCTTGATCCTGGCGCGGATCTCCATCGCGATCTCGGTAGCGATCTCCATGCCCTTGAGATTGTGCGTGACATCGAGATAGGCTTCGTCGAGCGAGAGTGGTTCGATCAGCGGCGTGTATTCGGTGAAGATGTCGCGGATCTGCTGCGACACCGCCTTGTAGACTTCGAAGCGCGGCGGCACGAAAATCAGCTCCGGACATTTGCGCTTGGCGGTCACTGACGGCATCGCCGAGTGGACACCATAGGCACGGGCCTCGTAGCTCGCCGCCGCCACCACGCCGCGGGCGGCCGATCCACCGACGGCAATCGGCTTGCCGCGCAATTCCGGGTTATCGCGCTGTTCGACCGAGGCGTAAAAGGCATCCATGTCGACATGAACGATCTTGCGCGGCCGCTCGTGACCTTCATCGTTTGTCATGACTGGCTTCCATCAGGACCATCTATGTCCCCCAGAGATGGGAAGTGCGCGCCGCATTTGTCACCTTCCGGCGTTTGCATGCGCTCGCAGCCCATGGCCATCCGACGGCGAAGGACCGCGAAGCTCACACCGGCGCCGAACGCTTTCACCAACAGCTTGCGCTCGATCGCGCCATGGCGGTCACATCGCCGACAGATGAATTCGATAACCGGCTCACGATAATCCTTCAGTCTCAGATCACTCAATGGGCCGGGTCCGGCCATGCGAAAAAATTCCTAATTCAGTCATCGGGTTGAATCCGTTCATGGAATCCGTCAGGGCCGCGCCCGCGCTCAACTTGAGCGCGCCGGACGCGCATTGACTCGTTTTTACTTTGAGAACAAATAAAGAACATATCGCCTCTTCTCAAGTCGAAAACGGGTTGCCGTAAGGAGATCATGACCACAGCCGTCGCCACTTCGAATGCCGTTCTCGACGAGTTGCGCGAGAAAATAGCCAGCCTGGAAGGGACCGGCCTGCGCCATCGCAGTTTCCTGCCGTTCGGCCTTAGCGAGATCGATGCGCAGCTTCCGGGAGGCGGCCTGGCCTATGGCGCGTTGCATGAAGTCGCCGGCGGCGGAAACGGCGCGATCGACGGGGCGGCCGCGGCACTCTTCATCGGCGGCATTGCGGCGCGCACCACCGGCAAGGTGGTCTGGTGCCTAACGCGCTTCGATCTCTTCTTTCCGGCACTTGCCCAGATCGGGCTTCATCCCGACCGCGTCATCTTCGTCGAATGCGACAAGGAAGAGACGGTGCTGGCGAGCTTCGAAGAGGCGTTGCGCTATGGCGGCCTCGGCGCCGTCGTCGCCGAACTGGTGCGCCTGCCGATGACGGCATCGCGCCGTCTGCAGCTTGCGGCGGAAAAGTCCGGCACATTGGGCTTGGTGATCCGCCGATGGCGGCGCCAGACGGAAGCCTCCGATTTCGGTATGCCGACGGCAGCTGTAACCCGCTGGCGGATCTCGGTGCTGCCATCCGAGCCGCTTCCCGTACCGGGTGTCGGCCGCGCGCGCTGGCTCGCAGAACTCATGCGGGTGAGGGCAGGCGAGGGAGGAGAGTTCATTATCGGAGCATGTGATGGCCAGGGTCGTATCTGTCTTTCTTCCGACACTGCCGACCGACCGGATCAGACGCGCCGATCCTTCGCTCTCCCCTAACACGCCGCTCGTGGTGATCGCCAGGAGCGGCTCGAAGCGATGGGTGGCGGCGGCCGACCGGGCAGCCCTCAAACTCGGGCTGCGCGTCGGCATGCCGGCCGCCAAGGCGCAGGCGCTGGTCCAGGGGCTGACGATGATTGATGCCGACCCAGTAGCCGACCTCGCAACACTCGAACGGCTGACGTTATGGGCCTTGTCGCAATATTCTCCCGTGGTCACCATGGATCCTCCGGACGGCATTGTGATGGATACCGCAGGCGCCGATCATCTGCAGGGTGGCGAAGACCTGATGCTCTCTGGTCTCGTCAACCGTTTCCGCGGCCGCGGTCTTGCAGCGCGAGCGGCGGTCGCCGACAGCTGGGGCGCCGCGCATGCGCTCGCCCGCTCCACGAATCGCGAGACGATTATCATCTCACGCGGCGAGACCGCCAAGGCTGTGAACCGGCTGCCGCTGTCCTCGCTGCGCCTGCCGGTCGAAATCGTCGCAAGTCTCCGCACCCTCGGCTTCGCCACCGTCGGTGATCTTGCCGCTACGCCGCGCGCGCCGCTGACGCTGCGTTTCGGTCCGGAGATCGGGCGGCGCCTCGACCAGATGTTCGGCCGCATCGCCGAGCCGATCGATCCGATCCGGCCGGCCGACCTCGTCGAGGTGCAAAAATCCTTTGCTGAACCGATCGGCGCACCGGAGACCATCGAGAAATATGTGAGCCGCCTGGTGCGGCAGCTCTGTCTGGAGCTCGAGAAGCGGGGACTTGGGGTGCGGCGCGCCGACCTGATCGTCCACCGCGTCGACAACACGCTTCAGTCGCTTCGGGCCGGCACAGCCAAACCGGTCCGTGACATTGCCTGGCTGACCAAACTCTTCCGTGATCGGATCGAGAAGATCGAGCCTGGCTTCGGTATCGACAAGCTGAGCCTGACCGCTATCATTGCCGAACCGCTCGTTGACGTGCAGTCGGCCTCCTCGTTGATGGAAGAACAGGTCACCGATGTGACGCCGCTCATCGATGTGCTCGGCAATCGCGGAGGCCAGCGGATTTTTCGCGTGGCGCCAGTGGCAAGCGACGTCCCGGAACGCAGCGTCCAGCGCATTGCGCCTACCGCAGACGAGATCGGCGCTACCTGGCCGCTCCATTGGCCGCGGCCTTCCAGGCTTTTGCCGCATCCGGAGGCGATCGAGGTGATTGCGCTTCTGCCCGATCATCCGCCGGTCTCCTTTACCTGGCGCGGCAAGCGGCGTCGGGTGAAGCGTGCCGACGGCCCGGAGCGTATCTTCGGTGAGTGGTGGCAACGCAGCTCCGAATGGGTCGCCGTGCGTGACTACTTCGTCGTCGAGGACGATGCGGGCGAGCGCTTCTGGATTTTCCGCTCCGGCGACGGCGTCGATACGGAAACCGGATCGCACGCATGGTTCCTGCATGGAGTCTTTGCCTGATGCGCTACGCCGAACTGCAGGTCACCACGCATTTCTCGTTCCTCCGCGGCGCAAGCTCGGCGGAGGAGCTGTTCGCGACCGCCAAGCTGATGGGCATCGAGGCGCTCGGCATCGTCGACCGCAACAGCCTGGCCGGCATCGTCCGGGCGCTCGAGGCCTCGCGCGCCACCGGTCTGCGGCTGGTCGTCGGCTGTCGGCTCGATTTGACTGACGGAACGTCGATTCTCGTCTACCCCACCGACCGCGCCGCCTATTCGCGGCTGACGCGGCTGCTAACCCTGGGCAAGGGCCGGGGCGGGAAGGCCAAGTGCATCCTGCAGCTCGACGATGTGGCGCACTATTGCGAAGGCCTAATCGGCATCCTGGTGCCGGATATGCCAGACGACACCTGCGCCGTGCAGCTCAGGAAGATGGCAGAAATCTTCGGCGACCGCGCCTATGTCTCACTCTGTCTGCGCCGGCGCCCGAATGATCAACTGCGGCTGCATGAGCTGTCGAACCTGGCGATAAAGCACCGGGTGAAGACGGTGGTCACCAACGACGTGCTGTTTCATGAGCCCGGCCGGCGGCAGTTGCAGGATGTCGTCACCTGCATCCGCACAAGGACAACCATCGACGATGTCGGCTTCGAGCGCGAGCGGCATGCCGACCGTTATCTGAAGCCGCCCGAAGAGATGGCGCGTCTGTTTCCCCGCTATCCGGAAGCGCTGGCGCGGACGACGGAGATCGTCGAGCGCTGCAGGTTTTCACTGGAAGAGCTCGTCTATCAGTATCCGGAAGAGGCGCTGATCCCGGGCATGACGGCGCAACAGTCGCTGGAGCACTACACCTGGAAGGGCGTCAGGGCGCGTTATCCGGAAGGGCTGCCGGCGCATGTCGACAAGACCATCCGCCATGAATTGACGCTGATTGAGACCATGAGATATGCGCCGTATTTCCTGACGGTGTTCTCGATCGTCCGCTATGCCCGATCGAAGGACATTCTCTGCCAGGGCAGGGGATCGGCGGCGAACTCTGCCGTCTGCTATGTGCTCGGCATCACCTCGATCGATCCCGACACCAACGACCTTCTCTTCGAGCGCTTCGTCTCCCAGGAGCGCGACGAGCCGCCCGACATCGATGTCGATTTCGAGCACGAACGGCGCGAGGAGGTGATCCAGTGGATCTACAAGACCTACGGCCACGACAAGGCGGCGCTCTGCTCCACCGTGACCCGCTATCGCGCCAAGGGCGCCATTCGCGACGTCGGCAAGGCCCTTGCCCTGCCCGAGGATCTTATTAAGTCGCTTTCTTCCGGTATCTGGTCCTGGTCGGAGACGGTCGGCGAGAGCCAGGTGCTCGCCCTCGGCCTCAATCCGGATGACCGTCGTCTCGCCTTGACCCTGCAGCTTGCCCAGCAGCTGATGGGAGCACCGCGGCATCTTGGCCAGCATCCCGGCGGCTTCGTCCTGACCCATGACAGGCTCGATCATCTCGTGCCGATCGAACCGGCGGCGATGGCCGACCGCCAGGTGATCGAATGGGACAAGGATGACGTCGAGGCGCTGAAGATGATGAAGGTCGACGTGCTGGCGCTCGGCATGCTGACCTGCATGGCCAAGGCCTTTGCCCTCATCGGCGAGCACAAGCATCAGGATCTCGACCTCGCCACCATCCCACAGGAGGATCCGCCGACCTATGCGATGATCCGCAAGGCCGACACTTTGGGGACGTTTCAGATCGAGAGCCGGGCGCAGATGTCGATGCTTCCCCGTATGAAACCGAAAACCTTTTATGACCTCGTCATCCAGGTGGCGATCGTTCGCCCCGGACCGATCCAGGGCGATATGGTCCATCCCTATCTGCGCCGGCGCGAAGGCAAGGAGAAGGTCGAGTATCCGACGCCCGAACTGGAGGCGGTCCTCTACAAGACGCTGGGCGTGCCGCTGTTTCAGGAGTCGGCGATGAAGGTGGCGATGGTCTGTGCCGGGTTTACCGGAGGTGAAGCCGACCAGCTCAGGAAATCCATGGCGACCTTCAAGTTCACCGGCGGCGTCTCTCGATTCCAGGACAAGCTTGTCAACGGGATGATCCGGAAAGGCTACACAAAGGAGTTTGCCGAGAAGACCTTCTCGCAACTGGAAGGATTTGGCAGCTATGGCTTTCCCGAAAGCCATGCCGCCTCCTTCGCACTGATCGCCTATGCCTCAAGCTATGTGAAATGCCATTTTCCGGATGTATTTTGCGCAGCTCTCCTGAACTCGCAGCCGATGGGCTTCTATGCCCCGGCACAGATCGTTTCCGACGCGAGGAAACACGGCGTCGAGGTCCGTCCGATCTGCGTCAACCGCTCGCGGTGGGATTGCACGCTCGAGGAGGTGGAGGGCACCGACCGGCATGCGGTACGGCTCGGCATGCGCCTGGTACGCGGATTGGCGACTGCCGACGCCGCACGTATTGTCGCCTCGCGCGCTGACGAACCCTTCGCATCGGTGGACGACATGTGGAGGCGGTCGGGTGTGCCGGTGGCGTCACTTGTCGAGCTTGCCGAAGCGGACGCCTTCCTGCCGTCATTGCGGCTCGAACGGCGCGATGCGCTCTGGTCGATCAAGGCGTTGCGCGACGAGCCGCTGCCGCTGTTCACCGCGGCAGCCGAACGCGAGGCGCGGGCGATTGCCGAGCAGCAGGAGCCGGACGTCGAGCTGCAGCAGATGACCGACGGCCATAACGTCGTCGAGGATTACAGCCACATCGGCCTGACCCTGCGGGAGCACCCGTTGAGATTCCTGCGGGCCGATCTCACCAAGCGCCAGATCGTCACCTGTGCTGAGGCGATGACGGCACGCGATGGCCAGTGGCTGATGGCAGCCGGCCTGGTGCTGGTGCGCCAGCGGCCGGGTTCGGCGAAGGGCGTGATGTTCATCACCATCGAGGACGAGACCGGAATAGCCAATATCGTCGTCTGGCCGAAGCTGTTCGAGCGGTCGCGCCGCGTGGTGCTCGGCGCCAGCATGATGGCAATCAACGGCAGGATCCAGCGGGAAGGCGAGGTTGTTCACCTGGTCGCCCAGCAGCTCTTCGATCTATCGGCAGATCTGTCAGGGCTTGCCGGGCGCGACGGCGCGTTTCATCCGCCGACCGGGCGCGGCGACGAGTTCGCCCATGGCTCGCCCGGCAGCCCGGATTCGCGCGAAAAGGCCCCAGCAGGGGTTCGGGCCAGGGATATGTTCACGCCGGATCTTCATATCGATACGCTGAAGATCAAGAGCCGGAATTTTCACTAGATTGGCCGCGGCCTGATTGCTGCAATCGCGGGGCCGTTGGTTCGATTCCGATCAAGACCTGAGAGCTCACCCCTGCTAGAGATCTGGCATAGTCGCGTCCGTTGATTTCCGCAGCACGTGCTTCGAGCCAATCCCGACAAGCTTTGCAACGCCAGGAACTTCGTCGTCGCGAAGATCGTGCGGCCCGTTCGGTTCCGCACCCAATTCGGAGCCTCTGGAACTTGCATCCCATGCGAAGGTTTGTCGTAACGAAACAAACGGAGTTCTTTCATGGACAAGGTCATCGACGTCGCTTTCCACGTCACCTGGCAATGTCTTAGTCCGGATTGGCAACGGCATGCGGGAACGCATTGACGGGCCGGACGCGGCATTGGCGGCGCTTCTCCACCGCTGGCCGTCGAGCAGTCAACCGGAATACGCGGTCGCCAAGCGTCGCTGCGTCGAGGCGATCGCGAGTCACGGTAGCCCGGAGCTTGCCCGCATCGCGTTTGTTGATGCGGCGGTGTCGGCTAGGGTCCTCGGATGATAAGATTACAGCGGCGGCCCAGCGCACCTCCGGTGGAGCCCGGCAGGACAAATCCAAATTCCGCGTGTTCCACCGCTCTTCCCATGTTGCGTAACGGAGGGTGCTGGCTCAAGGGCCAGCGCCGCAGCGATTGCCGCGGTGGCATCTCAACCGTAGTGCTATACTAGAGTTTATAAATTAGTATAATTGGTTATGCCGATTATTGGAGAGGAGGGGGCAGCGTCCACTGGGCAAAAGCCGCCAAGCTTGCTTTCGGGTTTTTCCTATACTAGATTTGTAAAAACGATATAGAGGCAGCCGTGATTAAGCAGATTGATCTCATGTTCCGCACCATGGTCGCGGAACTCCAGCAACGGGCATTTGATGATGATTGGGCGGAAGATTTCCCGCCATCGGGTAGATTCGTGCCGGTGGCAGTCGATGGTCGGCGTTATTGGTATTTCGACCAACCCGACGGTGAGGGTGGGCAGAAGCGCCGGTATGTCGGACCTGCCGACGATCCCTCGATTTCGGAACGGGTCGAAACCTTCAAGGGTGAGAAATCAGATTATAAGGCTCGCCGTAAGTTCGTTTCCACGCTAACGCGTGAAGCCGGTTTGATTGCCGCTGATCGCTTTACCGGCGATATCGTACAGGTCCTTGCCAAGGCCGGTCTCTTCCGGCTGCGCGGTGTTCTCATCGGGACCGTCGCTTTTCAATGCTACTCGGCATATCTTGGCATCCGCCTGCCCTCGGCCGCGATCCTAACAGGTGATGCAGACATAGCCCAGGATTTCGCGATCTCCGCTGAGGTGGCGGATTCGCTGCCGCCGATCCTCGATCTCCTAAAAGGGCTTGATCCAACGTTCGGGGCCGTGCCGCATATCAGCGGCAGCTCTCGATCTCATGCTTTTCGGAATCAAACCGGTTACAGGGTCGAGTTCATGACGACGAACAGGGGAGCCGAAGAATATTCGGACAAACCCGCCAACATGCCCGCACTTGGTGGTGCGTCAGCCGAACCGCTAAGATTCATGGATTTCTTGATCCGCGATCCCGTTCGTTCGATCTTGCTACATGGTGCCGGTATCTCAGTTGTCATCCCTGATCCTTGCAGGTACGCGGTGCACAAGCTTATCATTGCCGGTCGGCGCCAAAATGACGCCGGCGGCCAAGCCAAGCGGGATAAAGACCTCAGACAGGCAGGAATGCTATTCGACGCCCTGCCGGTCACGGGCCATGGGCCTTCACTGGTTGATGCCCTGGAAGAGGCATGGGATCGCGGGCCTGCGTGGAAGCTGGCGATCTCGGAAGCAGCCGAAACCATGCACAAGGAATATGGGGGCGCTATCAATCGAATGGTTGGCATTCTCAAGAGATGACGGTTAGGCCGCTTGAAAAGGTCCCTACGACAACGCTTATTCGCATCAGGTTGTGCTGGGCCTAAGTTTTGTCAGACTCAGCTCTTCACGCCGCTCTCTAGACCTAATCCAAAATCTCGGCGGCCAATCCTGCCATGTCCTACGGAAGAAAGCGACCATAGTGCAGGAGAAACGTGCAGGCCCCCAGTTCGTATACCGTCAAGGCGTAGGAGTGGGCTTCCTGAGTTCCTGTGTTTATTGCTATTATCCAGGACGATGCCCATGGGCCGAGATGCCGGACGATGCAACTGGTGTTGCCTTTGCGGCCGACCATGATCGCAACGGCGCTATAGCATGCCGCCGGTATCGCGGTAGCGTTTTTTATCGGCAAGGCCCGCGAACGCCATTGGCGCATCGTCATGCAATCGGCAGGCTGGATCGCCGCAATCGCTAGCGTCGGGCTACTCACCGGCCTTCTCTGACATCTCGGATCACCGCAGCACAGCCGGGCGTATCGTCGCCATACCGAAGCCGGTTGCTATGCTGCCGGCTCCAGCATAGCGGACCAGGCGACGAAACCAATGACGGCGATTGCAAGGACTATCTCCGCCATGGTTCCTATCGCCAGAGCGCGGGAACCGCGATGTCGGACTATTCGGGGCACGAGGATATAGCGGTTCGTGATAGCGGCCAGGATCATCGCCGCGACCAGCCCGATCTTGACTGTCAACAGCCGCTGATACTCGAACGTCCAATCCGTCGGAAGTCCATCGAGGATGAACAGCATGTTGGTGACGCCGGACAGAATAACGCCGGCGATGGCAAGATGTCCTGCCATCGAGAAATGGCTCAACGCGGCTCGTGCTTGATCGCGAGTGCTGGAATCCTCAAGTCGAGGCAGGATCAGAAAAACGGGCAAAAGGGCGCCGACCCAGGCGCCACCCGCCAGCAGATGGACGACGTCGTTTGCCTGATGCAGGACGCCGCGCCAGCCATCATTCATCACCGCATGTCCGGTGAAAGAAAGGCTGGCGAGAAGAAGGGCGCTCACGATTGCTGTCGCAGCGACGTTCATGCTGCCTGGAACGAACCCCGTGAAGAGAAGCAGGATGGTCGCGACGATTTGGCAGCACCAGGCGGTGCCGACGGTCGTATCGAACGCGATAGCAAGGAGCATGTCCGGATTCAATGCATCCGGCCAGCCATTGCCAATCATTGCTGACCGTATCGGCAGTAGGACGATCGCCGATACGCCGACGCAGGCAACTGCGATCCGCCGATGCGGCGCAAGCTGCGCCCAGATCTGCCGTTGCAGATCCTGTGGCACCATCGTGCATAGATAGGCGCCGGCACCCCATAGGAAAAGGCCAGCGCCGTCAAAGAGGAAGCGGCAGACGAAGAGCGCCGCGTCGGGGCCGATCACGGCGTCACGGTAAAGCTATAGCTGCCGTTGGTCTTATGGCCGTCGTTCGAAAGCGCTTGCCATTCGACGGTGATTTGCCGGCTGCCAGCTTCTCGGAGACCGGCACCTTCAGCGCCCCAGCGCATTGATCGAGTGGGCCATTTCATAAAGCGTCGTAGGGCAGACCTCCTGGCAACGCGTGGACCCGAAATATACCAGCGAGGGATGGCCCTTTGAAGAGCGATTGATCGACGGGCTGCCCCTGGTCGTCGATCAGCGCTAAGGTGGCATCAAGCGGACGGGCCCTGGGTTCCGCCAGATAAAGCGAGAACATGAGGGTGATGAGCGACGCCACGAAGACGGCGCTCAGGGCGGCGAGCAAGAGTCCTCGGTTTCATTGGGCGTGCCCCTCGTGACCAGGATGCCCGCATTGATTTTCCGAGCCGCTTGATTGCCTGCTCCAGCGATCAATCGCAGTCCGATAGTTCTGACGGGCTGAGCTTTTGGGAAGCAGCGCCGGCACGCAGCGGATCGTAAGCCAGTTTCCAGATCGGACTTCACCTGTGGTGAGCGGCGTCGACACCGTGGCGCCGGGCCGCGCACGCGACGCCACGGCGGTGGCCATGCTTCGGTTACCTGGAAACCGGCATTGCGCAGCGCTTCGATGAGGGTGAGCCGAATAAGCGGCTCGTCTCAAACGAGAACACAATGAGGGACCGTGCGGTTGCCGCGCCATCTCCAACCCCAATGCGCGGGACGGCCACACGAATGCGCCCACCCTGATGCTGTCTGTAGGTTCAGTCGCGGCCATCTGGCTTCAGCGCTGGAAAGCCGACCTTCAGCCGCGGTCTCAAGACATACGTGGAACCGTGGTTCCGATGACTACGTCGACCAACCGGCGGAGATGCCCGCCCTTGGTGCCGCCGACACACTGACGGGCAGGGGCTGGCGAAGCGAGAGAAGGACATTCGTCAAGCTGCGCTGCTCTTTGGAGCCCTGCAGCAGACAAGACGATCTGCCGACTTGGCGCTCGTCTACAACGAAGCGTGGGAGCGCGGGCAAGCTTGGAAAGACGCTATTCTAACCGGCGCGGGAGGTCCTGATCGACGGCGCAAAAAAGAACCGCGAAAAAGTTGAACTTCCGTTTCGCGCGATAACGCAGAACAACACATCGAAAGATATCCGCCTCAGTGGGTGCTGAGTTCGGCCTCTTCTGCTGCGGCTAGAAATTCCCTTCGGGCATCCTCGGCACCAATGCGACCAGCAATGGCTGCGCTACAGGCATTGCGAGCCTTGATGAAACGCAGGCCCGATCTCTTTGGCCACAGGTCCGTGAGGACAATCATCGCGTCGAATGGACCGGTGACGGTTCTGTATCCGGAGACACCGAAGGCGACCTCGACCGGTTTGCTCCATTTTTCCGACATGTTATGCCTCCAGAAAGGCGCTCTTTGTGGCGGCCTTGCGACCTCAAGATGGTTACGGGATCTGCAGGGTCAAGGCTTCGGTCAGGAAGCGTACACGCGAAAGCGCGAGCCGCCAAAGCTTGAGCTTTTGCGGCGTGCCTTCGAAGTTCATGGCAACCGCGGTCGCGACGATTTCGATAGGACCGAGCCGTTCCGCAGTCGCGTTCATCAACAGGTCGCGGGATTTCGAATTGCCGCGCCGCTGCACGCTTGGAACAATATTCCATCGCGCACATATGTCGCCCTCGCCGCCCGATCGCCTGCTGCAGGGCTCGCGCGATTAATGGAGCAGGGGTTTCGACCCGGACAGGTTAATAAAGCTTACCGGCGGTATGAACATGGGAAATCTTCTCTGTTTGGACCACACGAACAATAGTTTCCCTTTTCTTCGGGCGCACTCTTCGAGAAAAAACAAGATTGCGCGGCGCCCGGGAACATTCTCGTCGGGGCGAAGTTCGTTGCGTTCACGAAGGAGATGGCCATGGTTGTACAGCTTTCGCTCGAAACCGGTGACATTGCGCCCACTGAGGAAACCGGCTCTGGCGCGTTAGTATTCGCAGCCGATCTCGCATATCGCCTGATGTCGATCGTCAATGTGATTTTCTATGGCGACCCCGCAATGGGTAACGGCTGGGTGCTGATCGATACGGGTCTGCCGACGTCGAAGAATACGATCGTCAAAACGGCGCAAGCGCGTTTCGGCCAAGGCACACGGCCAGCGGCAATCATCATGACGCATGGCCATTTCGACCATTCCGGCTCCCTGGAGGCGCTCGCACGACATTGGAAGGTTCCGGTATATGCACATCCTCTCGAATTTCCGTACCTCGACGGGCGAGCTTCCTATCCGCCAGCAGATGCCTTAGTTGGAGGGGGCGCGATGGCGCTGCTGACGCCTCTCTTTCCACGCTCGCCCGTTGACGTGCGTCAGTGGCTGAAAATGCTTCCGCCGGATCAGAGCGTACCAGCTATGCCAGGATGGAAGTGGCTGCACACGCCAGGGCACTCGCCCGGTCACATCTCGTTGTTCCGTGAAAGTGACCGCACCATGATCGCGGGCGACGCGATCGTCACGACAGGCCAGGAATCAATTTACGAGGTCATGACGCAAAAACCGGAGATGCACGGGCCGCCGCGGTACCTGACACCCGATTGGGAAGATGCCGAACGATCCGTTGCCATGCTGGCTAATCTGGAACCGGAACTCGTCATCACGGGGCACGGCCCGCCAGTACGGGGAGAACACATGCGTGCTTGTCTCCACGAGCTCGCCGCAAATTTTTCGGCGATTGCGATACCTGAGGGACGACCGTATGTGCTTGACCCGGCAAAGCCTGGCAAGAGCGGAAACGACGCCTACCGGTAGATACAACCATTGCAGGGAACTGGCGAAGGTCTTCCCGCCAACGATGTCCTCATGGGTCAATGCAGACGACGTAAGCAAAAAATGGGCACTTTTACTGTGCAAGGCGCGAATGCCTTCATCCGAGAGCCGACCAAGAGGCGCCTCGCTACCGGGAGAACGACGATGACTACACCGCTCGGACGCGTTCGGGGTTTGGGATCTGCTAAAGGAGGCACCCGAGCCTACGTTCTCAAACAAGCTTCGGGATTGGCATTAGGTATCTTGACCCCCTATTTGATCGGGATCGGTATCTATCTGTTTGGACGAAATCGCGACTTTGTCGTTGCTTCGATCGGCAGCTTCTGGATTGGCCCTGCCCTCTTTGCATTTATTTTCCTGAGCGCCATCCATATGGACTTCGGCATGCGGACGATCATTGAAGACTACGTTCATGGCCATCTGAGAAAGCTCGCCCTGCTGCTCCTGAATTCGGCCTTCACGTGGCTGGTATGTGTATTGTCTGTCTTCGCCATCCTCCGGATGATGTTCGATGCGGCACAGCAATAGGGATTTACAAACATTGCATCGAGTCTTTCTCGCAACACATAAGCAGGAACTTTGATTCTGGCCGGATTCGGATGGATTAAAGCGTTTCAGTTACGGTATCCGTGGGAGCGCAAAGCGATTTCGCGAGCGGGACAGCTAGAGATGGCACGTCCTTATCTCCTAAAGCAGGACCTTGATGAACGCGGATATGATAGCCGCCTGGGCGGTTGAGAATGGATTCCAAGCGATGGATTCCGGAAATTATCGGCGCCATGACAATGCAGGCGTGATCACGATCGAGATAAAGAGGATGTCATTCCTCCTCATCGATGAGAGGCAAGGATTGCAACCGCGCCTCATATCGCGATTGTTTAAAGATATGTCCCTCACAAGCGGGAGCGGCCGCTTGCAGGGTCTTCTTCGTGACCGCAATCCCAATCATTGAGCGCTTACGCTATCCCTCAGCCCAGCCAATTCAGGTGGCGGGCCATGGCTGACGCCGATGAGCACCGTCGCAAACGTTCTACACTTTCAATATTTCTTCTTGCGAACGATCTTGTTGCCGCGGGGTCCGCTCACAACCGGTGTTCGATCGCGGTTTTCTGCAAGCAGGTTCCGCCAGCGTTCCAGGCGATCGGCGGCCAGGGCACCGCTTGCGACAGCCGCCTGAACGGCGCACCCCGGTTCATGGGCATGCGTGCAATCGCGAAAGCGGCAAAGCGGCGCCAGTTCGGTTATTTCAGCAAAGAGGGTGTCGATACCGTCGGAAACATCACTGACGTAAAGCGTTCTTATTCCCGGTGTATCGATGACCCAGCCGCCGCCTGAAATTGCATGCAGGGATCGCGCCGTGGTTGTGTGGCGGCCCTGCGCGTCATATTCGCGGATAGTCCCTGTCTTTTGCTTTGTGTCAGAGCCGGGCCCAGTCATGGTGTTCACCAGCGTTGATTTTCCGACACCAGACGATCCCACCAGCGCAACCGTCTGGCCAACGCCGCACCAAGGCCTCAACAGGGAAACGGCGTCCGCGGAGCGGCCATTCAAGGCAATGACAGGCAGATCGCGCCGCAAAGCCTCGGCTTGCGCTTGGAATATGCCGGCATCTTCCGCGGTGTCAGCCTTCGTCAGCACAATTACCGGATTGCTCCCGGCCTGGTTGGCCATGATCAGGTAACGTTCCAGCCGAGCAAGATTAAAATCGGCGTTGCACGAGGTCACGATCAACAGGGTGTCGACGTTGGCGGCAACGAGTTGCTGGCCACGTCCGCCTTCCGGGCGTCGTTGAAGGACGCTTTTTCGGTCGAGACGCCTGGTAAGCGTGTCAGTCAATGCATCGGCAAGAACCCAGTCCCCCACCGCGTAGTCACCAGTACTGGTGTTGGATGGAAATCCCAATCCGACCGGCCCGGTGACATCGATCGCCTCTATGCGTGCCCGGTGAACTGAAGCGATGCGCCGGGGGACCAAGTCCGTTTCGCTGGGCTGGACCTGGTCCGCGAAGAATTCAGACCACCCAAGCAGTTCCAGAGCTGAAGAAAGGTGGGGGCTGGTCAAATCTAGTTCCACATTCGATAAGGTTGCCATAAAGGGTTTTTGAATAATCGTCCGCGGCTTCTCGCTTAGTTGCGCGGATGATCCCGTTTTGGCAACGAGGTTGCGTAAGCAGCAGCTTCGCCGGGGTAGGGAAAATCGTCCCCGAGCTGACGGTTGCCATCGTAGACTTTGAAGGTCGGCCCCTCAACTTCAACGATCTTATAGCCATTCACGTATTCGATCTTCGGTGTTTTCCAGCCCATCAAAAGCTCTCCAGTCCGCTCCGAGGTTCTCTCTGAAGTTGGTGCCAAGACCTCATACTCGGCGGCGTATGACCTATCAGATGCTTTACGATTAGCCAACGCCGGTTCGCTCCCGATCAAGGCCACCGTTCGTTTGCAAAATCGGTAAAGCGTCACCGCCGGGCTGGTTTACACCTGATTAATGGCGCACATGGCGATCGGTTACTCGACGTGGTCGAGCTAGTAACAAAGGGGTTGGCTTCGCGTTCCGATGGATGGCTCCATTGATAGAGGCAGCGGCAATTGTTGGAAACTCGCTGCTCCAAGTGAAAGGCGCGAACCCTTTTGGAGGTTGCATTCGCCAGGCGGTTGTCGATGAGACGTTGCGAGGATTGGCCTGCTCGTTTCATCACGATCGGGGCTGTTCCCACCTTGAATTTTCAAACCTGTTTCACCATTTGATCGGCGCTAATTCGCTTTTCTGGAGAACCCGAGCACATGACAAAGACTGCAGAACAGATCGCTGAAAGCCACGTCTTTGAGGCCGACGTTGCCCGCCTTCTGCACATGATGGTCCACTCCGTTTATTCGGATAGGGATGTGTTTCTGCGTGAGTTGATTTCGAATGCGGCCGATGCCTGCGAGAAACTTCGATATGAGGCGATCGAAACACCGTTACTCCTTGGGGCTGATGCTGAAAACCGGATCACGCTGACGCTCGACGAAGATAACCGGCAGCTAGTCGTCGAGGACAATGGCATCGGCATGAGCCGCGACGAAATGATCGAGGCGCTGGGAACGATCGCGAGATCGGGTACTCGTGTGTTTATGGAGCGAATTGAAGCGAACAAAGCCGCTGAAGGTGCTCAACTGATCGGGCAGTTCGGCGTCGGCTTCTATTCCTGTTTCATGGTGGCGGAGCGTGTCGATGTGATCTCTCGTCGAGCCGGAACGCAGGAAGCCTGGACATGGACTTCGGACGGGAAGGGAAGTTATAGCGTCAGCCCTGAAACCACCCTCACTGTAGCTCCATCCCGGGGAACACGTATTGTCTTGCATCTGATGGAGGACGCTAAGCAATATACGTCCCGCTGGACCGTCGAGCGTATCGTCAAGGAACAATCCGGCCACGTGCCAGTTGCGATACGCCTTGTCGAGAAACCTGGCAAAGAGCCAGTCCAGATAACGGACGGCACCGCACTATGGACGAAGTCGAAGAGCGATGTCAGCAAGGAAGAGTATACCGACTTTTATCGTAGCGTCTCGGGGCAGTACGATGAACCAGCTCTGACCGTACATTTCCGTGCTGAAGGCCGGCAGGAATATACGGCTTTGGCGTTCATACCCGGAACGCAGCCTTTCGATATGTTCGATCCCGAACGCAAAGACAGGATGAAGCTTTACGTCAAGCGGGTGTTCATCACCGATGATGCGGATCTGCTGCCGAGATACCTGCGCTTTGTTCGTGGGCTGGTGGATACCGCCGATCTCCCGCTTAACGTTTCTCGCGAGATGATCCAGGAAAGCCCGATCCTGACGGCGATCCGCAAAGGCATCACCAGCAGGATCATCACCGCGATCGAGAAACTGGCTGAAAGGGACGCCGAGGCCTTCCTCAAGTTCTGGGAGAACTTTGGACCAGTCCTCAAGGAGGGCATCTACGAAGATATCGAGCGACGCCCTCAGCTCTTGACGCTTGCTCGGTTTCGAACGTCCGCATCGAACGAAGGCTACCGATCACTTGTCGACTACGTCAAAGACGCCAAGGAAGGCCAGAACGCCATCTACTATCTGGCAGGAGGCAGCCTCGATCAGCTTAAGGCGTCACCACAGCTTGAAGGGTTCCGGGCGCGCGGCATCGAAGTGCTGCTTTTGACGGACTCCATCGATAGCTTCTGGACGATGAATGCTCCAGACTATGAAGGCAAGGCGTTCAAGTCCATCACGCAGGGTGCTGCGGATCTGGCACAGTTTGCAAAGCTTGATGGCCACACAATGCCCGAGGGGGACAACGAAAGCGCGGCGACCTTCCTTGCATTCGCCAAGGAGAAACTTGCCGGCCAGATTGCCGATGTCCGCGCCTCCGACCGTCTGACGGAGAGTGCGGTCTGCCTCGTTGCGCCCGAAGAGGGCTATGACAGGCAGATGGAAAAAATCCTGCGAAACGCGGGTCGCCTTCAAGATGCCGCCAAGCCGATCCTGGAGATCAATTTGCTGCACCCCTTGATCAAAGCGATTGCGAGCGTGGAGGATGATGCCCCGTACCAGGAGGACGCCGCGTTCTTATTGCTCGACCAGGCGCGTATTCTGGATGGTGATCGGCCAGCAGATCCCCGCCGATTTGCCGAGCGGCTTGCACGGGTCTTTCAGAGGTCGGTGCCGTCGTAGCAACGAGGAAAAGGTGGGGGCGGTCAGGAGCAGACGCCACAACATTCCAGGCGGTGACCTCGGGGCCCATAAGGTGTCAATCGGCGTCCAAAATCTGCACGCCGAAACACACCTCTGATTGCCTGGGAGCGAACTTCGATAGCTTCAATACGATTTCCCCAACGTTGTCCGAACTCCACGGATTATTTCGAGGGCAGGTGTGTTTTTGCAAAGTGCCGGCTGAGTTCGATAGAAAGGGCAGCGGGCGAGATCATTCCGTCGCGATAAAGCTTGAACAGCAGTCTGACGGCGATGTTGTAATCTTTCGGATTTGCGACGCTACTGGTGGAATCGTATCCCGCGTCGTCGAGGACGCCTTGCAATACAGTTAGGTCGGAAGTCCGCACACATATGTTGAGATTGGAAGACATGCCGTCCTCCTTCAATTTGGGGCGAAGGCAACGACCGACCTCCACGCAGTAGCGCCCGGATAAACGGCTACTGAAGACCCACCGTGCGCCTAATCTGTGCGGTTGGCAAAAGAAAATATTCCGGTAAGCAGGAAGCGGTCAGGCTTGTGCGTTCGAATGTCACTCGGGCGTCTCAAAATCCATAGAAGCTTCGTTGCCGCTATATCTGCCGAGTGGCGGTAGCTAATCAGAACATAGTGGGAGTGTGAAACCACGGCCGCAGGAGCCGTCGCGGTGAGCTAATCCGCTCGATCGCTCGGGCTTTCGCTGCGCCAACAAGTTAGAGCGAGGTACGGGGGACGCTTGAGGAAGCGTTTTTGCGGCGAACCTCACTCCATGGGCAGAAGGACGCGATTCCAACGGATCGGACAGTCTTGCAATGGCGATGGCTGCTTTTACAAATTCACTGGCGAGCGCTCAATCGGAAAAGTCGGGACCGGCTGTTCGAGGCGCCGGACGAATGAGTTGGCCGTGCTGCCGTCGCACGGCTACAGCAATTGCCGGAGGGCCCGGTTCGATCCTGCCGCCGAGCGTCTCGTGGCGATTTCGGAGGTCATCGATCGCATCTACAACGGCGATAGTCGCGAGGTTTGTGACGGGACAAGATAAAGGCGACTTGCGCCACGGAGCTGCGGAACCATGCTTTGAAAGCCTCGGTTTATGAGTGGAAACGATAGGAGCCGGGAATGCGGAGGCGTTTTGATTGGGAGAAGAGGAAAGCGGCGGCGCCTAACGATTTGGTGATCAGGAGCAGTCTGCCGCGATGGATCAAAACAGCGTTGAGACAAAGCGGGATCAAGCGTATGAGCATGCTCTCCGTCTTGTCAGATGAGCAATTGCTAGAGATCCCGGGTATTGGGCGCCGGTCCGCCGCTCTCATTCGCCAGGAGCTGCTCCATTTTTTCGCGACGCACAGGCAAGATCGTCGCGGAGCCGGTGATCAACTGAATGCTGAAACAAGTGCGCAGCCTGAAGACAAGGCTTGAAAAGGTCTGTAGCAGCGCCTCTCCTCGCCTTATCGTTCGCCTTCCTCAAGGCGATCCAGCACGGCCTCGGGGGCGACATCCTTCTTGAGTTCGTGCAGTTCGTCGTCCGCTCCGCTCGGCACATTCAGCTTGTTCGCGATTGCCTCTACCATTGCGATCAGACGGGTTGTCTCGTGTTCATTTAGCAAGCTGACCTGCAGGTCGAGATCAGCACGCAAGTCATCCTCGGCCGCCATCCGGTTCTGGTTGATCAGCACGAATGTAGATAGGAAAATCGCCTCTACCGATGCCTCCATGGCCAAAATCACCAATGAAGGATCCCACGGTTGCAGCGAGGGAATCAAACTTAGGTTTGCAACGATCCACGCCCCATAAAAGACTATGTGAATGTAGATAAACATCATCGAGCCAGCAAATTTGCTGATTGCGGCAGCTGCCCGCTCCTGTGCGCTCGCCGTCTCCTGATTCTTACGACGACGCTGCATGACCGCGTCGATGTTACGTGCAAGCGCTGGGTTCAGTCCCTCGGGGGCTGTGGTTGTTGGGCTGTCGAGACCGCTGCCGGACTTTTGCATGACCACTCTCTTGTCATCTCTGATGGTGCGTTCGGGCCACAGCGGGCGATCACAGAGGCTCATCACCTCTCACGGAATTTTTGCGGCTCATGATGGAGGAAGGTCAGTTGCTTCGTCGAAAATCTCGAAGAACCCGTCCCAGCCCATTCCTCCCTTTCGTGGGGGTGACCGGTCGCCGATCGCGCGCCGCCCACTCGTGTGATCAGTGGTTGTATCGGCACTGCCCATCGTTCATCTCTCTCGGCCCGCAATCCTGTGACTAACTTGGCCGACCTACCGAAGTTCCCATCGGATGGTCAACGACGGGCTGAGAAGGACACCGCTGCAATGGAGAGGCGTAGTATGGCGTTGGACAGCCTTGGAATTGCCGTCATCCCGCCCTCGATCGTTACGGCTGAATCGGCGGATGGAAGATTGGTGGATCTCGATATCTTTCCTAAACTTCCGGATCTCCAGTTTGTTGCGGATTGGCTCGGCACCCCCGACCGTCGCACCCTGGAGGAAGTGGTGGAAATCGCGTTTCTGGCGGTAGAAGCCACGGTTGACCGGAGTGACGAGCCGAGCGGTAACGACGGCCGCGGCATCAACGGCCGCGGCATCAACGGCCCTGTGCATTCATAACCGTCCCGGTATTTTGCAGGCCGACGCTGAGCCAGACCATTCAAGCGCCTGGAGAATCGGGTCAGGGTGCGTGCTCACCCATCAGGCCACTTACGGCGGCGACTTGAGATTGGAGTGAATAACGGGTTGGGCCGCCTCGGCATGCGGACAGAGATTTGCCACGATGCTCCAGGCGGCTGGAGCAGTGACCTTGCCCCCAAGTTTTATCCAGTTTTGCGTTCGCTCCAGCGGTTTTTGGTTGCTGTTGTTGGTTCGGTAGCGGCGGGTTGCGGTGCGGAGCCATTTCGGCTGCGCAGCACCGCATCACGTCGCGGGTTGAGTATCTGAGCGAATTCGGCCGGTGTCAGCCAGCCAAGGCCTGAATGCAGGCGTTGATCGTTGTAATCGCTACGCCAGTTTGAAAGCGCAGACCGGGCGTGAGCAAGCGACGAGAACAGAGTTTCATTCAATAACTCGTCTCGCAGCCGCCCGTTGAAGCTTTCGATAAAAGCGTTCTGGATAGGCTTGCCAGGCGCAATGTAATGCCAGTCAACCTTGGTCCGGTCCGCCCATTGCAGGATCGCGTTGCTGGTGAACTCGCTGCCGTTGTCGCTGACGATCATCCTCGGCTTGCCGCGCTCCTCGATAATCCGGTCAAGCTCCCGTGCGACGCGAAGACCGGAAAGCGATGTATCGGCGACGAGCGCCAGGCACTCCCTCGTGCAATCATCGACGACGGTCAGAATCCGCAGCCTGCGCCCATCGGTGAACTGATCCGACACGAAGTCTAGCGACCAACGGTCATTGGCCACCATCGGCACCAGCATCGGCGCTCGCGTGCCTATCGCTCGCTTGCGACCGCCGCGCTTGCGCACCGTCAGTTTCTCCTCCCGATAGAGCCGGAAGAGCCTCTTGTGGTTCACGAGGTGACCCTCCCGCCTCAGCAGCACATGAATGCGTCGATATCCAAAGCGGCGGCGTTCATGCGCCAACGCCTTCATTCGCTCGCGAAGCTCATGATCATCGTCGCGCCTGGTCTCGTAACGAATCGTCATTCGGCAAAAACCAATGGCTTTACACGCCCGCCGTTCGCTCATCTCATGATGGCTCATCAGATGCGCGACAGCTTTCCGCTTGGCCGCGGGCGTCACCACTTCTTTCCCAAAAGGTCTTTCAAAGCGGCATTGTCGAGCATGGCATCCGCCAGAAGCCGCTTCAGCTTCGTGTTCTCGTCCTCCAGCGTCTTCAGCCGCTTGGCTTCGGATACCTCCATGCCGCCGAATTTGGCCTTCCATTTATAGATGCTGGCATCGCTGACGCCGTGCTTGCGGCAAAGCTCCGCGACCGGCGTGCCAGCCTCGTGCTCCTTCAGAATGCCGATGATCTGTTCGTCTGTGAAACGATTGCGCTTCATTCCCTGGTCCTCTCAATGGGCCAGAGCTTACTTCAAAATGGATTATTTCAACGGGGCAAGGTCAGCAGACATCACCGAGGCGCGGTCGTGCCGAGTGTCGCCACAGCCATCATCCGTGCCTGAAACGTTTCCTGAAGTTGAACGATAAAGGCGCGGACCGCGGGGTTGCTACGGCGGCTTTCGGGCCAAAGGGCGGTGATGTTGTGCCGCTCAACAGAATACGCCGACAACACCGGAACCAGCTCGCCTCGTACTACATGAGGCACCGCTGCGAAGGTCGCAGCCATGCCGATACCGCCGCCAGCAGCGAGCGCGGCGATCAGTGCATCGCTTGCATCCACGATAACCTTTGATCGCGGCACAATCTCGATTGTCCGCTCGCCCATCTGAAATGGCCAGCGGAAAACCTGGCCAGTGCTTTGGTAGCGTAGACCGATAGTATCAGCTCCTCCAGTCTATCTGGATGCGTGGGGTTTCCGCGCTCTGCAAGATAGCCCGGCGATGCGAAAGCGCAGAGCCGGTGCGGCGCAAGCTTGCGCGACAAAAGCCGCGAGTCCGCAAGGTCGCCGATGCGCACCGCGACATCGATGCCTTGCTCTATCATATCGACAATTTGATCGCCGAGCCGAAGATCGACAGTTACCTTGGGGTAGAGGTGGCAAAACGCCGGCAGCGCTGGCGCAATCAGATGTATGCCGATTGGCAGTGACGCAGCAATTCGCAGCGTGCCCGACGGCTCGGACCGCGCCGCCGTTGCGACCTGCTCGATTGCCTCTGCATCGTTCAGGAGTTTTAGCGCGCGTTCGAAAAGTTCTCGGCCCTCTGGGGTCAGCGTAAGCGCTCGGGTTGTGCGGGTGAAGAGAGACACTCCCAGCCGCTGCTCAAGCCGTTGCACGCTTTTGCTGATGGCGGACGGCGAGACCCCCAGTGCACTAGCAGCAGCAGCATAACTTCCCATCGACCCGGCCCGCGCGAATGCGACAAGGCCGGTCAAGCGTTCAAGTGCCATTGGTTCCTTCATGGCACTACAGATGCGAACTTCGGCACAATTATCAATCCGCAGGGCGCGACATATCTGATGGGAGCGACAACAAACCATGGAGATTTCTATGAGCCAGTTGATGAAGGCAGTTCGATTTCATGAATTCGGCGGTCCTGAGGTGCTTCGGTACGAGGATGCACCGAAGCCGGAACTTGCGGCCGGCGAGGTGCTCGTCCGCGTTCGCGCGGTCGGACTTAATCCGCCCGACTGGTATCTGCGCGATGGATATAAGATGCTACCGGCCGAGTGGCAGCCGAAGGTGGCATTCCCCGTCATTTTAGGGACCGATATCTCAGACGTCGTCGACGCCATCGCAGACGACGTCGAAGATTTCGCGATCGGAGACGAGGTCTATTCGATGGTGCGCTTTCCGAGCGGTCTTGCTGGCGGCAGCAGAGGATATGCGGAATATGTGAACGTGCCGGTGTGAGATTGCCCTCGGAAGCGTTTGACGGTTGCAACGGCGACGACCGGAACTGCCTACAGGAATGCCCCCGGCCGACCAGCTAGAACAGGGGGCCCATGACGCGGTATCCGATGTCCATCTGCGTAGTTGCAGCCAGGCCGCTGCCATGGCCGAGGACTGCTATGGCATCTGCGAGGGTGCTTGTCGCCGTGGGTCGGGCCGGCACGGAACCGAATCGATGTTCACGCTTTGATTGGCTACACGTCAGGAGAGGCTCGCGTCATGAACAACTCCCAGATCAAGGTTCCTATTCGTCCGCTCCACGTTGAGATCGAAGGTCTCGCGCGCTACCGACAGGCACACAGCGTGGATGAACTCGCCCTGCTTCTGCTCAGCGTGAGCTGGCCTTCCGGCGGCAAACAATCCTCGGAGTTTCACCAAGCGCTTGCGACGTCGCTCGACGCGATGGAACTATACCTCGATCCCGAGGTCGCTCGCGGCGCCTTCGTGAAGGCAGCTCATGCCGCGGGAATGCACGTCCTCCCCGACGACATGACCGAAACGAAGATTGCGGGCTGACAAAAAGAAGCCCCGCCTGAGGCCATCCCGCTGCACCCGGTAAGGTGTTCTAGAATGGCAGCGGAGGGATCGGCAGCCTTACAAAGCATTTCGGAAGGGTGCCGTATAGAACATTAAGACTGGCAGCGAAACGAGCTACGCTCTCGACTTCTGCAATCGAAGCGTCCGGCTGCAGGGACTCGTGCACCACAGAGCCCTCGAGATCGGCGTCGATCTGCACTAATGGGACGCCCCAGTCGCGGGCGTCGCGCCCGGCGCATCCTCGGCAACGAGAGCCGCTATGAACTTGTCGAGAGTGTCGAGCCCGCTGCGGGTCGAGAGGCGGTCTCGTTCAAGCGGCCAGAGTTAACGTGTCGTCATGATGCCGAGTTACGCCGGGCCTCGAAGCAGTTCAAGGCCCTCTCGACGGCATCCACTAGGACTTCCGGTGCCGTCGGCTTCATCAGTAGCTCGCCCTGCGCGAACGCAGGCTCCAGCTCCGAAACGGACTCGGTCTCCCCCGAATAGACGATGAAGGGGATCCCGCGATCGACGAGATGGCGTGCGACGCCCGTGCAGACGCCGTCCGAAAGACGGGGGTCGACGATTGCCACTGGCGGCGTATTCTCCTTCAGCCAGATGTCAGCCTCTGTCTTGGTCGAGAACGTAACAAAGTCGCCGTGGCCACGCTCCTCCAGTATCGTCTCGATATCAAGCGCGATGAACGGTTCGTCTTCAAGGATGAGGATGGTGGTCATGCTTCTCCTTCTGGGGCGAGGCTAAAGTATCGAAGTGAACATCGTTTGTCACTTCAGACCGAAGTCCGTCGGCAGGATCGGGGCGGTTGCGGTCAAATCCAAAATTTCCTGGTTGTCCAGGTAGGTCCGGTAGTGAGAAGAACATGTCTAGACGCGAGATGATCGACACCGGAACGGAAAAGCGCTACGTGCGCCGCGACAAGCAGGGCCAGTCCAATTGCCGGCTCGACGCCTTTCAAGCGAGAGCGTGCTCGATGCGTATGAATTGCCCGGGACTTGCGTGCCCGGTTCCTCTGCAGCGGCGATTTCCGCGACGATAAGTCCGGTGGCGATCGCAAGATCTTCCAGTAGCCTTTTTAAAAGCCGGGCCTGCGGCGATGGGTTGCCGCCGTCGTATCGGGTTGATCGGCAGTTTGAGCTTGGCTAACGAGACCATGGACCGGATTTGGTGGATCCATTGTGTAGCGAGCGAGATCTCGATCGCGAAAGGATCCTGTGTTCGAGCCGACGGGGGTCGTTGATCGCATCTCGATCGCGGCGGAGTAGGCACTGAATGAATGCGTTTAGCGATAACGCGAACCTGCGAGGAACTACCGATGGCTGTCTTTCCCGCAACCAGCGCGCCGCAAGCCGCCATCAAATGTTTCGAACGTTCAACCTCCGGTCCAACGTGCGAACGATGGAACAGCAATGCCATACTGATTCGCCCCGCGCGTTAGCAGCGCGTCCAGCGCGCCGACCGCTCCATCTGTGGCTCATTTTATGGAGGCTTTGGCTTTTTGGGAGACCCATTATCGCGTTGCTCGGCACCTGGCGCGGCGCAATTGCCTTTCTCTGGCGCCCGAGAAGGTTCCTTTCCGGCTGATCTCAGCAGCTTGTATGATTGCCCCAGTAGAGAAAGGGAGGATGAAATCGCAGGCTGGAAGACCTTGTCCATAGGCGCACACCGCTACTTGCAGGCGGAGGCACACGAGAACCCTCAGCCGCCAGCGCCTACGTTTCGGTTGCTGACGATACAGTGGACCTAGGCTTCTGCTACGAGAAGTCCATCCCGCCGTCGCAAGAAAATTTTTGCGAGAGGGGTTCGCGCGGACATCGAGCAACGCAGCGACACGATTGGTGCGGAACGGTACAGGAACCGCGACTTCGGGCAGGTGGTTACGTGCTTGGATCGTCGGATGGCGATATGCCCTCCACTGTTCGCGATATACCCCTTTCAAGGGGTTGGGGCCGCGCAGAGGTCAATTAGTCCACTCCTTCTCCAACCCTCTGCGCGGCTCCATTGTGATTGCGCAGCGTTGAAATGACGTCGAGCTGGCTCTTTGTCAGCGGATCTATGACCATGTTATCTCGGGGAAACGCATCACGAAAAAGCGCCTGCGTAAGGGTTGGCCAGCTAGATCATCCAGCCATTCAGCATGGGTGAAGGAACGATGACGCATTGCTGCGGTTGCTGATCTGTGGGTTCCTCTCTACGCGTCCTCCTTTCCAATGCTCATCGCCCCGCAATTCTTGCGAGCTTTCGTAACTGTGCAGTAACCAGGCTTGCTGTTCCGGTTAGCGTCTTAAGTTGATTTGGTGTAAAAATTGATCTTAAGAATTGTGATTAGATCGGCTGGTGCTTCAATGATGGATAAGGTTTCTGTCTATTCTACAACACGAAGCACGGTCCATAGCTGGATTGTCAGCACCCCGAACAAAACCTTCGAGTGTCTGGGAAAAGCCATCGAATACGCCCGCGAACATTCCGACGAACTTAACGCCATCGAAGTCTTCGTCCATGGCGAAGAAAATCGCTACGATATCATTTCGGGAAGCGAATTGGCGGTATTGATTTCCAGTGTCTGCCTCCGGCACTAAGGCTGCTTATAATTATCGAGGGTCTACGAAGCGATTGATTTGTACGAAAACGTACGGCAACCATCTTTTGATGATACTGTTTTTTTCCGGATCGCGTAGATGGAGCTCTCCTGTCTCCGCGCACACCCCTTTCTAATCTGCGCGATCCGACTGCCCTTTGGCGCCGCCCAGCGGCCTTCGCGACCATTTACTGGCGTTATTGTATGCCGGCGAACACCCTACTTTAAAGGGAACTCAGGACTCTCGCCGCTCGTTTATGCGGCGGGCCGCACGGTTTGCAGTCCGCTGCACTGCTACACCCCTATGGCAGCTGCCGTGCGGTCCACCTTTTCGGTGCGCATCGTTGAAGAACCCTATCGGTGGGTTGCCAATTCAATCTTCAGCCAATGCCGGACACACGTAACCGCCCCGCTCATTGCGCCACAACGTTCCCGATCATCCGGCCGGCAATGGCTACCACCCTATGTGCCGTAGCCGATTACTCCATCTCCCAAGGGCTTACTGAACCGCGTACGTTTTCGTCTCGGCGGTCTTGATCTCTTCGTGGATCTAATCGTCGATGTTGCTGCTAACCTCAACCTCTTTATCTAGAGATCTGAGTGCCTGCCAATCGAGCCTGCGATCACCCATCGCTCTCACCGGCATTGGCGTTGTTAGCTCCGCTTTGGCTTGGCGAAGAAGCGGGAGACGGTCCTCATCGAAGT